>JAICLP010000264.1 GCA_025925475.1 Burkholderiales bacterium
ACTCGTTGCTCCTGCATTTGCATCGTCGGCGCGCTGCTCCCAGCTGCGAAGGGGCGCCCCAAGCCGCTGGAGCGCCCCTTCGGGGCAGCGAGCGGAGCAAGCGTGGGGCTCGTTTCATCCCCGGGCGCCGAAGCCCTTGAACAGCCGGTCGTCGAGCGCGAGGTCGATACCGGCCGGCGCATGCCGAATCGCCGTCAACGGGCCATAATAACTTTCGCCCGTTTCATCCTCGACGACGCTGAAGCGCCGACGAAGCGCTTCGACGCTCGCGGCACCAAGCCGAGCGGTTTCGCAACTGACGCGCGCGCGGTCTTCCGCATGCAAGCGTCCCGCGCTCACCGCCTGCTGCAAGCCGTAGCCGCCGAGCCGATGCCACGCGAGCGCCATTGCGATGTTCGATGGGATCCGCCGCGCACCGGGGCATCCGATCGCCACGCGCCCGCCTTCGCCATCGATCGCAATCGTCGGCGTCATGTTGCTGACGCCGAACCAGCGCTTGCGTCGCTCGACGACGGCTGCGCCGGTGAAGTTGTGCATGCCCGCGTTCATGATGACGCCCGAACCCGGGATTGCCCAGCGACCACCGAATGGCGCGTGCCCATGCGTGAACGTCAGCGCGACGATCGTTCCGTCGCGATCGACGGCGTTGAGATGCGCCGTATGCGAGGTGTCCGGCATCGCCGGCGTTTCGCGGTTGCACGCCAGCGCCGCCTCGACCCATGCGGCGATGTCGACGCTCGAGAAGTCGTTGCCGGCGGATGTCGCGAATCGATGCTGCCAGATCGACGCCATCGCCTCGGCGAGCTCCGTGATCGCCGTTTCGTGGCTGAGCGGCGTGCGCGCGCCGATGCGGGAAGCGGCGGCATACATCGCGAAGACGCACGGCGAGCCGGTGAGCTCGAGCGGCGGCGCGAAGATGCGCAAGCCCTCGCATTCGAGCGCCGGTGCGACAACCGTTTCGACAGTGTCCTGTTGCCGAACCCAGTCGGCCACCGACACGCCGCTGCCAGCGTCTTGCGAAGCGCGTTCCGCGGCGCGCCCGAGCGGTCCGTCGTAGAACCAGTCCGGCCCGCGATCGGCGAGGGATTCGAGCGTTGCCGCGAGCGCCGGCTGGCGGAAAGCGAGGCGCATCGCGTGGCCGGCGTCGTCCTGCTGCAGCACGAAGCATTCGGCGACGAATCGCAGCCCGCGACAGATTTCGAGCGCGCGTTGCGTCGGCGCATTGGCGACGACGCCGTTTCGCGCGAGCTCGATCGCGGGTTGCACGAGCGCCGGCCACGGCAGCGCTGCGAACTCGCGGGCTGCGTGCCCGAGGCCGGCGACGACGTTCGGTATCGCGGAGCATGCCGGTCCGGATTCGGGATATTCGCGCGCAAGCGTGTCGGGCGATTCATGCGACGGCGCGCACAGCGGAAACTGAACGCAGCGAGCCGGCTCGCCATGTCGCGCGACGAGCATGAATCCGCCGTAGCCGCCAAGCCCCGCGTTCGACGGATCGGCGACGCAGGTGGCAAGCGCCGCCGCGATGGCGGCATCGACCGCATTGCCACCCGCGCGAAGCACGCAAACGCCGGCGTCTGCCGCTTCCTGGCTGCTCGCCGTGATTGCGCCGGTCATCCCGCCTACTTGACCGGAATGGGCGTCGACGGATCGACGGCGATCGCGGTCACGCTGTTCTGCGGAGAGCCTTCGATCAATCGATCCGAGTAGGTCAGGTACACGAGCGTGTTGCGCTTGCGGTCGATCATCCGCACGACGCGGATTTTCTTGAACACGAGCGAGATGCGTTCGGAGAAGATTTGTTCCTGCACGGGCAACGCTCCGGCGAAGGCGATCGGCCCGACGCGCTCGCAATCGATCGACGCTTCCGACTTGTCCTCCGCGACGCCGAGCGCGCCCTTGATTCCGCCCGTCTTCGCGCGCGAGACATAGCAGGTGACGCCGCGCACGCCGGGGTCGTCATGCGCGTCGACGACGATCTTGTGATCGGGTCCGATCAGCTTGAAGACGGTATCGACTTCGCCGATGGATTCGGCCCGGGCATTGGGGGCAATCAGGAGCAGCAGGGAAAGGGCGATCGGGATCATGGGCAAGGAGAGTGAGAGTCAGTCGTCGACAAGCGAGCGAAACATCACGTAGGCGTCCACGAAGCCCTTCTGCGAATGGCGAAAGGCACCCGGCAGCGTGCCGACGATGCGAAAGCCGAGTGCCTGCCATAGCCGCACGGCCGGCTCGTTCGTCGAGACGACGAAGTTGAATTGCATCGCCCGAAAGTCGAGACGGCGCGCTTCGCACAACGCATGCTCGCCCATGGCGCGACCGACGCCGGTGCGCCTCGCAGTCGGCGCGACCATGAAGCCGGCGTTCGCGACGTGCGAACCGAGGCCCGCGTGGTTCGGCTTCAGGATGTACGTCCCCGCGACGTCGCCGTCGAATTCGGCAACGAAGCAGCGATTCGCCGGCGCGAACCAGTAGGCGAGCGCCTCGTCGCGGCCGATCGTCGGCTCGAAAGACCACGTATTGCCGGGCGCGACGACCGCATGGAAAATCTTCCAGATCGCTTCGTGATCGTGCGCGGTTGCGCTGCGGATCGTGACCATGGTGCGCGCATAGAATGCGGATGCTCGAACGCGAAGGATAGCGCGCGTCCCGCGATGCCCGGGTCACGCGCGTGCGGTCGAAGGCTCGCGGATTTTGTATACTTTTTCATATGCAAACCATTCCCCAGCTGTCCGCGCAGGACTTCCAGCGCGTCCTGCCTTACCTTCCGTTCGGCCTGGCGCTCGCCCCCGGCGCGGATCCGATTGCGCGGGTGCAAGGCGAATTCAAGCGGATGGTGCTCGCACAGCGGCTGCACCCGGCGCAGAAGGTTCCGCTCGACGCGATCGCGCAAAACCTCGGCGTGAGCCGCACTCCGGTGCGTGAAGGCCTGCGATTGCTGGAAACCGAAGGCCTTGTCACCGCGTTGCCGAATCGCGGATTCATCGTCCGCTCGATCGACGCCGACGAGGCCGCGCAGCTCTACGAAGCCCGCGCGTGCATCGAGGGACAGCTCGTGGCACAGGCGCTCGAACGATCCGACGACGCGTTCATTCGCGACGTCGGCCGCCTCAACGACACGTATCGCCGCTCGCTCGGCGACTCGCCGAATCGGCGGCGGCTGGGAATGCTCGCCGACAAGGCGTTTCATCTGCGCATCGCCGGACAGGCCGGCAACGAAGTGCTCGTCGGAATGCTCGCGAACGTTTTCGATCGTCTGATGTTCACGCGGCCGCTCGAAGGCTTCCCGGCCGAACGGATGCGCGACGCGATGCGCGAGCACCAGGCGATCGTGGACTTGCTGTGCGAGTGCAGGAACGCGGGCAAGGGTACGAGCCGTGTCGCGGCCGCATTGATCGCCAACATTCGCAATGGAGGCACCGCCGTGGTCCGCTACATGCGGGAGCGGGAGACGCTTTCGATTGCGATCTGAGGAGGCATCGAGGATGAGGAAAGCATTCGCAACGCTCGTGACCATGGCCGGGCTTGGCTTCGCGCTTGCGGCCACGACTGCCGTCGCGGAGGTCGGCGAAATCCGTATTGCGCAGCAGTACGGAATCAACTACCTGCCGCTGATGGTGATGGAAGATCGACACCTGATCGAGGCGCAGGCCAAACGGCTGGGGCTCGGCAAGCTCGACGTGGCGTGGTCGAAGATGTCGAGCGGCGCGGCGATGAACGACGCGCTGCTGTCGGGCAGCCTGGACATCGCATCGGGCGGCGTCGGACCGATCGTGACACTGTGGGCCAAGACATCGACGCTGCCGGCAGCCCAGCAGGTCAAAGGCATCGCCGCGCTCGATTCGATGCCCGTCGTCCTGAACACGCGGAACCCGCGCATCAAGGGCGTCGAGGACTTCACCGACCAGGACAAGATCGCGCTGCCCGCAGTCAAGGTATCGATCCAGGCAGTGACGCTGCAGATGGCCGTTGCGAAGGCGTTCGGGCCGCAGAATTACGCGAAGCTCGACCCGATCACTGTCAGCATGTCGCATCCCGACGGGATGATCGCGCTGCTGAATCCGCGCAGCGAAGTCGATGCGCACTTCACCGGGCCTCCGTTCAGCGAGCTCGAGGTCCGTGAGCCAGGTATCCATACGGTCGTCCATTCCTACAAGCTGCTGGGCGGCATGACGACGTCGACGGTGGCCTGGACGACGGCGCGCTTCCACGACCAGAACCCGAAGGTCTACCAGGCATTCCTGAGGGCGCTCGAGGAAGCGGTGAGCATCATCGACAAGGACAAGCGCGCCGCCGCGCAGCTCTACCTGCGCATGACGAAGAGCAAGGAGAGCCTCGAGACGATGGAGTCGATCCTCTCGGACCCCGACATCGAGTACACGCTCACGCCGATGAACGTCCTCAAGTACGCGGCGTTCATGCACGACGTCGGCTCGATCAAGGCGAACCCGAGCGCGTGGACCGACATGTTCTTCCCCGAGATCCACCAGCTTCCAGGCAGCTGAGGGTCAGCCGGCCTTGCCGTAGATGCCTTGGCGGCGCTGCGTGACCGCGCGATGGTAATCGACGGCATCGCGGTCGAAATCGCGCTTCGGCGCACGCTCGAGCTCGAAGTGACCATGGCGATCGCGACCCCGCACGAGCGTCGCCGAATCACCGCGCACCTCGAGCTGACGGATGCGCGTCGGGATGTAGCGGATCGCAAAGCCGATGCGCCGGTCGTTCGAGCGATTCGGCTCGGAACTGTGGAACGTGCGGATATGATGCAGTGACATCTCGCCGGGCTGCAATGGCATCGC
>JAICLP010000341.1 GCA_025925475.1 Burkholderiales bacterium
GAGCCCGTCTGGGTCGAGTACTCGAAATCGTTCTTTCCGGTCCTGCTCGTCGTCTTCGTTCTCCGCTCGTTCCTGGCGGAGCCCTTCAAGATTCCATCGTCGTCGATGCGACCGACGCTCGAGGTCGGCGACTTCATTCTCGTCAACAAGTTCGTCTATGGCATCAGGCTGCCGGTCATCGAGCAGAAGATCATCCCGATCGGAGATCCGCAGCGCGGCGACGTCGTGGTGTTCCGCTACCCGCTGAACCCGTCGCAGGACTTCATCAAGAGGGTGATCGGCCTGCCGGGCGACGTCGTCGAGTACCGCGACAAGAAGCTGACGGTGAACGGCACTCCATGGCCGCAAAAGGCGGACGGAACCTACAGCTACCTCGAGGGCCTGCGCTTCGAGACGCTCGAGCGCAGCGTCGAGGAAACCGATGGAAAGCCTGCGCTTTCGCATACGATCGGCATCAACGCGCAGGCGCAACCGGTGTATCCGGCGAACGTGCGGCCGTTCCCCGGGCGCGAAAATTGCGACTACAATGAGCGCGGCTTCAAATGCAGGGTTCCGGCCGGCCATTACTTCATGATGGGCGACAACCGGGACAACAGCGACGACAGCCGCTACTGGGGATTCGTCCCGGACGACCACCTGCGGGGCAGGGCCTTCTTCATCTGGTTCAACTGGGACGACATCGCGTCGTTTGCATTCAAGCGCATCGGCAGCGGAATTCACTGACCGGGGCGCGAGGGAGGGAGCACCGTGGTCGGAAACGAGCGTGGGTTGTCGATGATCGGTTTCCTGTTCACGACGGCCGTCATCATCATCTTCGCGCTGGTCGCCTTTCGCGTCGGTCCTTCGTACATCGAATACTTCACCGTCCAGAAGGCGCTCGACCTGACGATGCAGGACGTGCAGAATCCGACGGTCTACGAGATCCGCCGCTCGATGGACCGCCGCCTTTCAGCCGACTACGTCGACTCCGTGAGTGCCGGCGATGTAACCGTGGGCCGCGAAGGCAACGCGATCGTCGCGACGCTGTCATGGCAGAAGGTCCTGCACATGATCGGCAATGCGAGCATCCTCCTCGAGTTCGAAGCGCGCTCGTCCCGCGGTTAGCGAACCGACCCCGGCCGAAGCGTCCGCGAGCGGCGCACCGCGCGCCGGCATCGCCCATGCATTCGCCAATCCCGACCTTCTGCGGCAGGCGCTGACGCACCGCAGCTACGGCACGCCGAACAACGAGCGGCTCGAATTCATCGGCGACGCCGTGCTGGGCTTCGTCGTCGCGCTGTTGCTCTACGAGCGCTTTCCCGATACGCCGGAAGGACAACTGACGCGAGCTCGCGCGCATCTCGTGCGCGAGGACACGCTCGCGCAGGTTGCACGGCGCATCGCTCTCGGCACCGGGATTCGCCTGGGCGAAGGCGAGTTGAAGAGCGGCGGCGCCGACCGCGCCTCGATCCTCGCCGACGCAATGGAGGCGGTCTTCGGTGCCGTGTTCCTCGACGCCGGTTTCGCGGCTGCACGCGCGGCGATCGAGTCCGCCTACGGCGAGGTGCTGCGTGACGCCGATCCGTCGCGCCTCGGCAAGGATGCGAAAACGCGGCTGCAGGAATCGCTGCACAAGCGGCGGCTGCCGGAGCCCGTCTACGAGATCGTGGCGACGAGCGGCAAGGCGCATGCGCAGGAGTTCGTCGTCGAATGCCGGGTGGCCGATCTCGGCATCGTAACGCGCGGCGTCGGCGCGAGCCGCCGTGCGGCCGAGCAGGATGCTGCGACGCAGGCGCTCGAACGGGTGCCGAAAGGGCGGCGCGATGGCTGACGATGTGCCGCACCGCGCGGGCCACGTTGCGATCGTGGGGCGACCGTCGGTCGGCAAGTCGACGCTGCTGAACGCGCTGGTCGGTGCGCGCATCAGCATCACGTCGAAGAAACCGCAGACGACGCGGCATCGGATCACGGGCATCCTGACCGAGCCCGGCGCGCAGTTCGTGTTCGTCGATACGCCCGGGTTCCAGACGAGATACCGCTCGCGGCTCAATGAACGGCTCAATCGCGCGGTGCGCGACGCGCTCGCCGGCGTCGACGCGATCGTGCTCGTCATCGACGCTGCACGCATCACCGACGAGGATCGCGAGGTGATCGGCCTGTTGCCGCGCAACGTGCCGGCGATCGCGGCCGTGAACAAGATCGATGCGCTCGCCGACAAGCGCGCGCTGTTGCCACGCATCGCCGAGCTCGCGGCGCTGCGTGATTTTGCAGCGATCGTGCCGATCGCAGCCGAGCGCGGCACCGATCTCGATGCGTTGAAGCGCGCGATTGCCGAGCAATTGCCGCACGGACCGGCGCTTTATCCCGACGACGACGTCACCGACCGCGATGAGCGCTTCCTCGCCGCCGAGTTCATTCGCGAGAAGATCTTCCGCCAGCTCGGCGACGAAGTACCGTATGGCACCGCGGTGGCGATCGACAGCTTCGAGCAGGAAGGGGGCCTGCGGCGCATTCGTGCAACCGTCTACGTCGACAAGGCGAGCCAGCGCGCGATCCTGCTCGGCGAGGGCGGCGGCCGCATGAAGGCGATCGCGACGCAGGCGCGCCACGACATGGAAGCGCTCTTCGGCGGCAAGGTGTTCCTCGAGGTGTGGGTGCGCGTCAAGCGCGGCTGGGCCGACAGCGACGCGATGCTGAAGCGGCTGGGGTATTGATCGAAGGCATTGGCCGCCAACCGACGATGCGTCAACTTCGCGAGCGCCGCGACGACGAGCCGGCGTTCATCCTTCACACGTATCCATACCGCGAGACGAGCCTCATCGTCGAGACGTTCACGGAGCAATGCGGGCGGGTCGCGATGGTCGCGAAGGGCGCGAAGCGACCGCGCTCCGAAATGCGCGGCGTGCTGCACGCGTTCCAGCCGCTCGTGCTGTCGTGGGCGGGTGCCGGCGAGCTGAAGACGCTCGTCAAGGCGGAGTGGCAGGGCGGCCTGCCCCTTCCGACCGGTGCAGCACTTTTGTGCGGTTTCTACCTGAACGAGTTGCTGCTGAAGCTGCTCGCGCGCGAGGACTCGCATCCGGCGCTGTGGCACGAGTACGCCTCCACGCTGCGCGCGCTGACGACGGATGCAACGCCCGCGGCGCAGGCGACGACACTGCGTCATTTCGAGTTGCGCCTGCTCGCCGAGCTCGGTTATGCGCTGACGCTCACGCACGATGTCGCAAGCGGCGCGCCGATCGAAGCAGGCGAGCGCTACCATTACGCGTTCGATCGCGGCCCGCAACGCTTCGCCGCCGAGCCGCAAGCGTCGTGGCCGGTGGTGCGCGGCGCCACGCTGATCGCATTGGCGGACGAGCGTTATCCCGATGCCGACGTCGC
>JAICLP010000189.1 GCA_025925475.1 Burkholderiales bacterium
CGAAGCCGCGCAGCCAGTACGCGCTCCTGCGCGAGCGGCGCTTCGCACCGTTCTTCTGGACGCAGTTCCTCGGTGCGGCGAACGACAACGTCTTCAAGAACGCGTTCGTCGTCTTCGTGACGTTCGAGGCAGCAGGCAGCCTCGCGCTCGACTCGGGAACGCTCGTCAACCTGATCGGCGCGGTGTTCATCCTGCCGTTCATGCTGCTGTCGGCGACGGCGGGCCAGCTTGCCGACAAGTACGAGAAATCGCGGCTGATCCGTCTCGTGAAGGTGCTCGAGATCGCGATCATGATCGTCGGGCTCGCCGGCTTCCTGTGGTCGAGCGTCGCGCTGCTGTTCGCCGCGCTCGCGTTGCTCGGCGTGCATTCGACGCTGTTCGGCCCCGTCAAATACGCGATCCTGCCGCAGCATCTGACGCAGGAGGAGCTGGTCGGCGGCAACGGCCTCGTCGAAGCGGGCACGTTCGTCGCGATCCTGCTCGGCACGATCGCGGGCGGTATCGTCGTCGCAATCAAGCCCGGTGGCCCGGTTGCCGCGGGCGTGCTCGCCATTGCGATTGCCGTTTCCGGCTGGCTTGCGAGCACGCGTATCCCCAAGACGCCGGCGGTGGCGCCTGATCTCGCGATCAATCCGAACCCGGTCAGCGAAACGTGGCGCAACATCGGCATCGCGCGCGAGAACATCGTCGTGTGGCGCTCGATGCTCGGCATCTCGTGGTTCTGGTTCTACGGCGCGATCTACCTCGCGCAACTGCCGGCGTTCACGCAGCGCGTGCTCGGCGGCGACGAGCACGTGTTCACGCTGCTGCTCGCGCTGTTCTCGATCGGGATCGGCGTCGGCTCGCTACTGTGCGAGCGGCTGTCGGGTCACCGCGTCGAGCTCGGCCTCGTGCCGTTCGGGTCGATCGGCCTCACGCTCTTCGCGGTCGACCTGTGGCTTGCCACACGAGCGCTGCACCCGACGGCGGTCGGCGGCATCGCCGCGTTCGCGGCAAATGGTGCGCACTGGCGCGCCGGCGTCGACATCGTGCTGCTCGGCGTCTTCGGCGGGTTCTACACGGTGCCGCTCTACGCGCTGATCCAGGCGCGGTCGCAGCCGTCGCATCGCTCGCGAATCATCGCCGCGAACAACATCCTGAACGCGCTCTTCATCGTCGCTTCCGCCGGCGTCGCCATCGGCCTCCTGTCCGCTGGCTTCTCGATTCCGCAGCTCTTCCTCACCGTCGGCATCCTGAACGCACTCGTCGCCGTCTATATCTACACGCTCGTGCCCGAGTTCCTGATGCGCTTCCTCGCGTGGCTTCTCGTGCACGCCGTCTATCGCGTGCGCCGCGAAGGCCTGGAGAACATTCCCGAGGAGGGGCCGTGCATCGTCGTCTGCAACCACGTGAGCTACGTCGATGCGGTCGTGATCGCCGCGTGCGTGCGGCGGCCGATTCGCTTCGTCATGGATCACCGGATCTTCCGCGTGCCGATCCTGTCGTTCGTCTTTCGCGCAATGCGGACCATTCCGATCGCCTCGGCGCGCGACGATCCCGCCGTCATGGAGCGCGCGTTCACCGACGCGGCGTCGGCGCTCGCCGCCGGCGAAATCGTCGGCATCTTTCCCGAGGGCCGCCTCACCCATACCGGCGAGCTCAATCGCTTCCGTCCCGGGATATCGCGGATCGTGCAGACGACGCCGGTGCCGGTGATTCCGATGGCGCTGCGCGGGCTTTGGGGCAGCGCGTTTTCGCGTGCGCGAAAGGGCAGGGCGGGGCGCAGCACGATCGGGCTCTTCTCACGGATCGCGCTCGTTGCGGCGGCGCCGGTGCGCGCCGAGGACGCGACGCCGGACGCACTATTCGGCCGCGTGCTGGCGCTGCGCGGTGACATGCGATGAGCAACCATTTGCGAAGCGGTGACGTGCAATGAGCAGCGCGAACCCGCCGCGTGAAGCACCCCCGGCAGCGGCTGCGAACGATCCGCTGTCGCTGCTCGATCCGCGCGTCGCTGCTCACGTGCGTGCGATGGAGCAGCGCATCGCGGCGCTCGAGACGGCGCTCGCGACGGCGAGCTCGGGCGAGTCGTTGTCTGCTCCGCATCCCGCTGCCGTCGCCCCCTCGACGCCGGACGTTCCTCCATCGCCAGCGGGGCGCGCGCCGACGCCATCGAGTCCTATTTCGCCGCCGGCTCCGCTACCGTCATCCGCGCCGGCGCTGCCGCCACCGTCATCCGCGCCGCCGCAACCGCGCGCATCGTCCGGGTCATCGCAATCTGCTGCGCGGCCCGCGTATCCAAAGGCGCCCGCGAACGTTCCCGTCGAGCGGCCCGAGCCCAACTGGCTCTGGCGCTTTTTGAGCGGCGGGAACGCGCTCGCGCGAATCGGCGTCGTCGTGCTGTTCATCGGCGTCGCGTTTCTTCTCAAGTACGCCTCCGAGCGCGTGACGGTCCCGATCGGTGCTCGCCTTGCCGCGGTCGCGCTCGGCGCCGTCGCACTGCTCGCGTTCGGGTTTCGCCTTCGCGCGCGTCGCCCGGGCTATGCGATGACGCTGCAGGGCGCAGGCGTCGGCATCCTCTACCTGACCGTCTTCGTCGCGCTGCGCCTCTATCAGCTATTGCCGCCCGGTGTCGCGTTCGCGCTGCTCTTCGGCATTGGTGCGCTGTCGGGCGCGCTCGCGATCCGCCAGGACGCGATGCCGCTCGCGGTGCTCGGCGTGCTCGGCGGTTTCGCGGCACCGCTCCTTACGTCGAGTGGCGGCAGTCACGTGCTGCTATTCGCGTACTACGCGGTGCTGAACGCCGCGATCCTCGCCATTGCCTGGTTCAAGGCGTGGCGCGTGCTGAACGTCGTCGGCTTCGCATGCACGTTCATCGTCGGGACGCTATGGGGCGTGACGTCGTATCGGCCCGAGCACTTCGCGACGACGGAGCCGTTCCTGATCCTGTTCTTCCTCTTCTACGTCGCGATCGCGACGCTGTACGCGCTGCGCAGTTCGCTCGAGCTTCGCCGCTATGTCGATGCGACGATCGTGTTCGGCACGCCGCTCGTCGCAGCCGGTCTGCAGGATGCGCTCGTGCGCGACATCCCGTACGCGCTCGCGTGGAGCGCGGTTGTCGCCGCGGCGATCTATCTGTCCCTCGCCCGTCTTCTCGCGCGACGCGGGCTGCGTTTGCTCGTCGACGCGTTTCTCGCGCTCGGCGTCGTCTTCGCGACGCTCGCGGTGCCGCTCGCATTCGACGCGCGGCTGACGTCGGCGACATGGGCGCTCGAAGGCGCTGCGGCCGTCTGGATCGGCGTGCGGCAGGCGCGCTTCCCGGCTCGCGCCTTCGGACTCCTGCTGCAATTCGCGGCGGGCGTCGCATTCGCATCGGCATTCTCGCCGTGGTCGGACGCCGGCGTCGCCGGCAACGTTCCGGTGCTGAACAGCGACTGCCTGGGTGCGCTGCTCATCGCGGGCGGCGCCATCGTCGCCTCGTACCAGCTGTTCCGCGCCCCGGCACTCGGACCTTTCGAGCGCTCGTTCGTCCCGATCGTGTTCGGCTGGGGCGTCGCGTGGTGGCTCGGTGCCGGCTGGCACGAGATCGACCGCTTTGCCGCTTCCGCCGCGCACGTCGCGCTGCTCGTCGTCTTTCTCGCGTGCTCGGCAGTGCTTTGCGCTGCGCTCGCCGCACGGCTGCGCTGGCCGCTCGCGCGCGTGCCTGCGTTCGCGTATCCGGTCGTGTTGCTTGCGATCGCCATCGCGCAAATGGCCGGATTTACGGCGGCGGGCACGCATCTTTTCGCCGCCGGCGGCGCTCTCGCGTGGCCGGTTGCGTTGATCGTCGAGCTGTTGCTGCTTCACCACTTCGAACGTGCGACACCGATGCCCGATGCACGCGCGCTCGACGCGGGTCACGCAATCGTCGCGTGGCTCGTCACGCTGATCGCCGGCGAGGAACTGGAATGGCTCGCACGCACGTACGCGAGCGGCGCCGAATGGCGCCTCGTGCCGTGGGGCCTCGTGCCGGCACTCGCACTGATCGCGATCGCGCAGTGGACTTCGTCGGCATCGTGGCCGTTTCGCGCGCGCCAAAGTGCCTACCTGCGCGTCGCCGCCAGGCCGATTGCCGCCGTCGCACTGCTCTGGACGCTCTACGCGAACGTCGCGAGCAGCGGCGATTTCGCGCCGTGGCCGTACGTGCCGATACTCAATCCGCTCGACATCGTGCAGGCGCTCGTGTTCGGGGCGGCCGCATTGTGGCTGTCGCGTTTGCACCCTGGAGGTGCCCGGCTGCGCCGGATCGTGCTGCCCGATCGGCAGGCGGTCGCCGTCGCGGTGCTGCTCGTATTCTGGGTCACCTGCACGACGTTGCGCACTGTGCATCACGCAACCGGTGTCCCGTGGTCGCTTGCGCCGCTTTGGGATTCGCGGATCGTGCAGGCGGCGCTGTCGCTCGTCTGGTCGCTGTTCGCGCTCGCCGCGATGGTCGCTGCGAATCGCCGCAGCTACCGGATCGCGTGGATCGCCGGCGCAACGCTTCTCGGCATCGTCGTCGCGAAGCTCTTCGTCGTCGATCTCGCGCAGGTCGGCGGCGTCGAGCGGATCGTGTCGTTCATCGGAGTCGGTGCACTGCTGCTCGTCGTCGGCTACGTCGCGCCGGTGCCGCCGCGCCAGCAAGCGCAATGACCGCGGTGCCGGCGACGCGGCGCCAGCAAGCGCGATGACATGACTGCCGCGCGGTCGATGCGAAGCAAGCGAGACGCGATGCTATAGTCGGCGGCGGCTTTCGACCTCCTTCGCACGATGTCAGGCAACACGTTCGGCACGCTCTTTTGCGTCACGTCGTTCGGCGAATCGCACGGACCCGCGATCGGTTGCGTCGTCGACGGCTGTCCGCCCGGCCTCTTGCTCGCAGAAGCCGACATCCAGCGCGATCTCGATCGGCGCAAGCCCGGCACGTCGCGCCATGTGACGCAGCGCCGGGAATCGGACACGGTCGAAATTCTTTCCGGCGTGTTCGAGGGCCGCACGACCGGCACGCCGATCGCGCTGCTGATCCGCAACGAGGACGCGCGCAGCAAGGATTACGCCAACATCGCCGAGACGTTCCGGCCCGGCCATGCCGACTACACGTACTGGCACAAGTACGGCATTCGCGACTTTCGGGGCGGCGGCCGGCAATCGGCGCGCGAGACGGCGGTGCGCGTTGCCGCCGGCGCCGTCGCGCGCAAGTGGCTCGGCGAGCGTTACGGCATTGCGATTCGCGGCCACATGACGCACCTCGGCGAGAACGCGATCCCGTTCGAGAGCTTCGCGCACGTCGACGAGAATCCGTTTTTCGCGGCGAACGCGTCGATCATCGGCGATCTCGAAGCGGCGATGGATCGCTTGCGCAAGGCGGGCGATTCGTGCGGCGCGCGGATCGAGGTGGTGGCGACGGGCGTTCCGGTGGGCTGGGGCGAGCCGGTCTACGGCAAGCTCGACGCGGACATCGCGCACGCAATGATGGGCATCAACGCGGTCAAAGGCGTCGAGATCGGCGCGGGCTTCCGCGCGGTCACGCAGCGCGGGACGCAGCACTCGGATGAAATGGCACCCGAGGGCTTCATCGGCAACGAGGCCGGCGGCATCCTCGGCGGGATTTCGACCGGACAGGACATCGTCGTCGCGATCGCCGTCAAGCCCACGTCGTCAATCCGGCTCGATCGGCATTCGATCGACATGGCCGGGCGGCCCGTCGTCGTCAACACGCACGGACGCCACGATCCCTGCGTCGGCATCCGCGCGACGCCGATCGCCGAGGCGATGCTCGCGTGCGTGCTGATGGACCACGCGCTTCGCCACCGGGCACAGAACGCCGACGTCATCGTCGATACGCCGCGGCTTGCCGCGCATGCACCGGCGCATGTGCGCGAGCGGATCAGGCCTTCGAAGGCGGTCGACGATCCCGATCCGGCCGAAGCGTAGGACGCCGGCGAGCGTTCCTGCCCCGCCGGCGCGAATTGGCGTCTAGCCGACCGCGAGCGGCTTGCGGTTGAACGACTTGAGCGCCATCGCGAGCGCGAGTGCGCCGAGGCCCGCGATCAGCACGCTCGTCGGCGTCGCGCCGAGCCATTCAAACCATTGCGTGTAGAAGTTGACTGCACCGAACACGGCGACGACGGTCACGAGCCAGCGCCGATCGCTTTTCCACGCGAAGACGCCGGCGGCCACGAGTGCGAGCGCCCACAGCACCGCGAAGACCCGCGCCTCGGCGCGTTGCCAGCTCGCCCATTGGAGGTAGTCGGCACCCTGGCGAAAGCGCGCGAGCGCCGGATCGCCCCAGAGCGACGCGATCCAGAAGCCGAAGTTGACGAGGAAGACCGACGTTCGCGTCGCCGCCGTCATCACGCGGGCGTAGCCGCTCGCAACCCGCGTCGAGGCCCAGTGCAGCACGGCAGCAAGGGCCGAGAAGACCACGATCGTATAAAGCGGCGCCTCGATGCCCAGGAAATACATCGCATGCAGGTAA
>JAICLP010000119.1 GCA_025925475.1 Burkholderiales bacterium
CGACGTACCGAACCTGCCGCACGAGTTCCCGCCGCTTCGCACGACCGAGAATCGCCCGACGAACCTGCCGCGGCAGCCGACGCCGCTGATCGGCCGCGACGCCGAGCTCGGGCACGTGAGCGAGCTCCTGACGCAGCACCAGATGGTCACGGTGACGGGCACCGGCGGTGTCGGGAAAACTCGCATCACGCTCGAGGCGGGCGCCAAGCTGCTCGACCGCTTTCCCGACGGCGTCTGGCTCGTGGAGCTTGCCGCAATCTCGGACGCCTCGCTCGTTCCCGGTGCGGTGACGACCGCGCTCGGCATCGACACGTCGTCGGCGAAGACGCCGCTCGAGGCGATGCTGTCGCGGCTTCGGCATCAGGACCTGCTGCTGCTCCTCGACAACTGCGAGCACGTGATCGAGGCCGCGGCGGCGATGGTGGAGGCGCTGCTCGCCGTCGCGCCGAAGGTGCGCGTGCTGGTGAGCTCGCAGGAGCCGCTCGGCATCGCGGGCGAGCACATCTTCCGGCTGCCGTCGCTCAGTGTGCCGAAGCAGGCGCAGCTCCGGGCCGAGGAGGCGCTGCGCGAGGGTGCGGTGCAGCTCTTCGTCGACCGCGCGAAGGCGGTCGATCGCCGCTTCGCGCTCGACGATCGCAACGCGTCCACGGTGGCGGCGATCTGCCGCCGGCTCGATGGCATTGCGCTCGCGATCGAGATGGCCGCGGCGCGCGCGCCGATGCTCGGCGTCGACAAGCTCGCACAAAAGCTCGACGAGCGCTTCCGCGTGCTCACCGGCGGGCGGCGCACCGCGCTGCCGAGGCAACAGACGCTGCGCGCGACGCTCGACTGGAGCTACGGCCTCCTGAGCGAGCGCGAGCGGACGGTGTTGCGTCGGCTGGCGATCTTCGCCGGTGGGTTCACGCTGGAAGGCGCCGGCAGCGTCGCAGGCGACGATGCGATCGACGAGTTCGAGGTGATCGACATTCTCTCGCACCTGGTTGCGCGTTCGCTCGTCGTCGCCGACACGGACGAGGGCGGCGGCACGCGTTACCGGCTGCTCGAGACGACGCGCGCCTATGCGCTCGAGAAGCTCGCCGAGGCGGAGGAATCGGCGGCCATCGAGCGCCGTCATGCGATGTTCTTTCGCGACCTGTTCGACCGGGCATACGGCGACTGGTACACGCTGCCGGACGTCGACTGGTGCAACGCCTACCTGCCCGAGCGCGACAACTTGCGCAACGCGCTCGACTGGGCGTTCGGCCCCCATGGCGAGCCGGCGATCGGCATCGAGATCGCCGGGACATCGCACCACGTGTGGTGGCAGCTTTCGCTGATAGCCGAAGTGCGCCAGCGGATGGAAGGGATGGCACCGCATGTCGACGAATCGGTGCCGCCAAAAGCGGCTGGCCGCTTCTGGCTTGCGTTCGGTCGTTTCTGGATGAACATCGCGCCGATACGCACCAGCGAGGTGGGAGCGCGCGCGGCGGCGCTCCTGCGTCAGGCGAACCTTCCGATCGAGGTCGCGTACACGCTCGCATCGTATGTGCGCGCCCTGCCCGCAGAAGCCGATTTCGAAGGCCACGCCGAGCAGGCGCTGGCCGAGGCGTGGCCACTCGTCGAGCGCGCGAAGCTTCCCCGGCTTCTCGGCCTGTATTTTTCAGCCCGCGGCTACCGGCTCACCGGTTCGAACCCCGCGTTGGCGCGCGAGCATCTCGAAACCGCGCTCCGTCACTGGCGAGCCGCCGGCGCCGAGGGCCAACTCCTCAACGATCTCGGCAATCTGGCCGATATCACCTGGAGCACCGGGGACGTTGCACGTGCGGTGCAGAGCATGCGCGAGGCGCTCGCGCTCGTGCGCAGCTCGTCGTTGTCGAATCGACAGGTGCTCGGCGTCGGGCTGGGCAATCTCGCCGGTGCGCTCACCGAACAGGGCGAGCTCGACGAAGCGGTCGTCGCCATGCGCGAGGCGGTTCCGCTGCTCTGCGAATCCGGGACCTTTTTTCGCTTTGGCGACCATTTCGCGCTGCGGCTCGCGAAGGCGGGCTTCGTGCGGCCGGCCGCGCGGCTGCTCGGTTATACGGACAGCGAGCACGAAAGGTTCAAGGCGAGCCGGCAGGTGAACGAAGCACGTGCGCACGCCAGCCTGCATTCGATTCTGAGCGCGGCGATGGCGCCGGGCGAGCTGACGAGCGCGATGGCCGAAGCCGCGAAGCTCGGCGAAGACGAGGCCGTCAAACTCGCGCTGACCGATCGATGAAGCACCTCGTGCTCGCGCTCCTCTGCGCGTGCATCGCATCGTCGGCGCACGGACGTCGCGTCGAGCGTGCGAAGGCCACGAGAGCGAGCTCGCCGCGCGGCTCGCGCTTCACGCCGATCCGCTGCTGGCCGACGGCTATGCGGTGCTGCACGTCGGCCCCCACGCCGTCGCGCGCGAAGCCGTCAATGCGACGGTTCGTGCGTTCCTGCGCGAGCGTCTCGCGCCGGCGCAACATTGAAAGGACCTGCAAATGGACCTCGGGCTTCGTGATCGCATCGTCGTCGTCACCGGCGCGAGCAAAGGCATCGGCCTCGCTTGCGCGCAGGCGTTCGCCGAGGCGGGCGCGCGCGTTGCGATGGTGTCGCGTAGCCGAGCCAATCTCGACGCGGCGCTCGCGAAGATCCGGCACGTCGAGCATCGGCCGGTCGCGTTCGTCGCCGATCTCGTCGATGCCGGGCAATCGAGCGCCATGGTCGACGATGTCGAGCGGACACTCGGGCCGATCGACATCCTGGTGAGCTCGGCCGGCGCGGCGAAGCGCTCGCCGCCGGACGAGCTGTCGCCTGCCGCGTGGCACGCGGCGATGGATGCGAAGTTCTTCAGCTACATCCACCCGCTCGACGCGATCGTCAAGCGGATGGCCGCGCGCGGGCATGGCGCGATTGTCAACATCATCGGCATGGGCGGCAAGGTCGCGAGTCCCGTGCATCTTCCCGGCGGGGCCGCGAACGCGGCGCTGATGCTCGCGACGGCCGGTCTCGCGGCCGCCTATGGACCCAGGGGCGTGCGGATCAACGCCGTCAATCCCGGCGGCACGCTCACCGGCCGCGTGCAGGAAGGCTTGAACGCGGAGTCGAGGATGACCGGCCTGTCACCCGAAGCGCTTCTCGAGCGCCAGCAGGCGCGCATTCCGTTGCGCCGCCTCGGCACGCCCGAGGAGATCGCGCAGGTCGCGCTCTTCCTCGCGTCGCCGCGGGCAAGCTACGTGACCGGCGCGATCGTGCCGATGGACGGCGGCGCGGGCGCCGTCATCTGATGCTTGAGGATCAGCCGCCGCCCTTCCTGCCCATGAAGCCCGTTCCCGGGCGCAATGCCGTATCCGCCGGGTCGGGCTTGCTCACCTCGATGTTCGCGGCGCCGTAATCCTTGACCGGGATGTTGCTCCCCGTGCGGTAGATCTTTTCCGGCTGCGCCTCGGCATCCTTTTGCGCATTCGGCGACGCGCAGCCGCCGCAGATTGCTACGACGCAAGCGGCGAGCACGGCAACGTAAGTACGCATGGTTCCTCCCTCGTCGAGCCGTGCATTATCCATGAACGGCGCGGGGTGCGTTCCCGACCACGACGAAACCTTCGAATCGAGCGACCAAACGGACTAACCGGGCGACGAACGTGACGGTCTATCGCGATCTGCGCGAATTCATCGCGCAACTCGAATCGGCGGGTGAGCTTGCGCGCGTTGCGGAGCCGGTCGACCCGAAGCTCGAGATGACGGCGCTCTGCGACCGGGCGCTGCGCGCGCAGGGACCGGCGCTGCTGTTCGAGCATCCGGTTGGCGAGCGGCGCGGTCCAGGCGGCGAAGTGATTCCGGTGCTGGGGAACCTGTTCGGCACGCCGCAGCGCGTTGCGAAGGCGATGGGCGCGGACGCCGTGAACTGGCAGGCATCGCTACGCGAGGTCGGCGAGTTGCTGTCGTTCCTGCGCGAGCCCGCGCCACCGAAGAGCCTCGTCGACGCATGGCGCAACACGCGTCCGGTGTTGATGAAGGTGCTCGACATGGCGCCGAAGGTGCGATCGAGCGGCGCCTGTCACGAGGTCGTCCGGGAAGGCGACGACGTCGATTTGTCGCGGCTGCCGATCCAGACGTGCTGGCCCGATGACGCCGGCCCGCTGATCACCTGGGGACTGACGGTGACGCGAGGGCCGCACAAGAAGCGGCAGAACCTCGGCATCTATCGCCAGCAGGTGATTGCGCACAACAAGGTGATAATGCGCTGGCTGACGCATCGCGGTGGTGCGCTCGACTTTCGCGAGCACTCGCTTGCGTCGCCCGGCGCGCCGTTCCCGATTGCCGTCGCGCTCGGCGCCGACCCGGCGACGATTCTCGGCGCCGTGACGCCGGTGCCCGATACCCTGTCCGAGTATCAGTTTGCAGGGTTGCTGCGCGGCGCACGCACCGAGATCGTCAAGTGCATTACGCACGATCTGCAGGTGCCGGCGAGTGCGGAGATCGTCCTCGAAGGCTTCATTCAACCCGACGCGACCGATGCGAGCGGCTACGAGACGGCGCTCGAAGGTCCGTTCGGCGACCACACCGGGTACTACAACGAGGCCGAGCGCTTTCCGGTGTTCACGATCGAGCGCATGACGCTGCGCCGCGATCCGATCTACCACTCGACCTACACCGGCAAGCCGCCGGACGAGCCCGCGATGCTCGGCGTTGCGCTGAACGAGGTCTTCGTACCGCTATTGCAAAAGCAATATCCGGAAATCGCCGATTTCTACCTGCCGCCCGAAGGGTGCAGCTACAGGCTCGCCGTCGTCGCGATGAGGAAGCAGTATGCCGGGCACGCGAAGCGCGTGATGTTCGGCATCTGGAGCTTCCTGCGTCAGTTCATGTACACGAAGATGATCGTCGTCACCGACGACGACGTGGACATTCGCGACTGGCAGGACGTGATCTGGGCGCTCACGACGCGCGTCGACCCGGCGCGCGACACGCTGATCGTGCCGGGCACGCCGATCGATTACCTCGATTTCGCGTCGCCGGTCGCGGGTCTCGGCAGCAAGATCGGCATCGATGCGACGAACAAGTGGCCGGCCGAGACGTCGCGCACGTGGGGACGCCCGATTGCAATGGATCGCGCAGTCAGCGAGCGCGTCGAGGCGATCTGGCAATCGATCGCGTCCGCTTCGTTGCAGACGCCTGCTGCACCGGCGAACCCCTAGCGGCGATTGACCATGAGCCCGATCAGGAAACCGGCTGCGGCGGCGACGCCGATCGACACCCATGGGTTGTCGTGCACGTAATCGTCGGTGATGCGCGCCGCCGCTTTCGCGCGGTCGATCGCCTCGCCTTCGAGCTCCTGCAGCCTGAGCTTGGCCGCCAGCAGCTTCGCCTCGACCTGCGCCCGCAAATCCTTCGCGCGCTCGCCCGTTTCGTTGCCCGCGCGGCGCAGCAGCTCCTCGGCCTCGGTCAGCATCGCGGAAAAATCATCGAGCAGCGATTCGCGGGAGATTTCCATCGTCGACTCCTGGGTGGGCGGCGTTCGGGCCGGCCATTATAGCGGCGGCGGGCGCTCGCGCCGATTGTGCGAAGATGCCGCGATTTCAGCGACTTCGCGAGGAATGCGCATGCCACTCGAGCTGCCCGCGCTCGATCCCGCCACGGTTGCCGAGCGGCGTGGCTCCGGTTATCCGGAGCCGTTTCGCTCCCGAATGGGCGATCGCGTCAAGCGGCGCCTCGGCGATGCGTGCGGCCTGACGTGCTTCGGCGTCAATCTGGTGACGCTCGGTCCCGGCGGACAATCGGCGTTGCGTCATTACCATACGCGCGAAGACGAATTCGTCTACGTGCTCGAAGGCGAGGTGGTCCTGATCACCGACGCAGGCGAGCAGACGCTTCGCGCCGGGGACTGCGCCGGGTATTCGGGCGGCAAGCTCGACGGCCATCACTTCGTCAATCGCAGCGCGGCGCCGGCGCGTTACCTCGAGGTCGGCAATCGCGATCCGGAAGACCGTGCGTTCTATCCGGACGACGACCTCGCGTTTACCGACGACGGGCAGCGATACGTGCGCAAGGACGGGTCGCCGTATTGAGCAGTCGAGGCGCATCCCTTGATGCACCGATGAGGGGCCCCCACGTTATGCGCCGGGCCCACTCGCGCCTGCGCGATGGTTCGTTCGTGGCAATGGCAACCGGAGATCGATGATGGCCGATTACCCTGCTCCTGCACCAACGACTTCGACCACCGAATCACGGCAGCCGCCAGCGACCGGCGCGCTCGTCGCCTACATTCTCTTCGGCATAGCCGCGATCGTCGGCTTCACGGGCCACGGTTTCTGGTTCCCGTTCGGCATCATCGGCGTCATCGTCGCGTACGTCTCGCGGGGCGACATGCGCGGAACATGGGCCGAGTCGCATCTCACGTGGCTGATCCGCACGTTCTGGTGGTCGCTCGTGTGGACCTGCATCGGCTGGGTGGCATTCGTGACGATCATCGGCATACCGATCGCCTGGGCGATCTGGGTCGTGACGGCGATCTGGGTGATATACCGCGTCGTTCGCGGCTTCCTGCTGTTCAACGACCGCCGCCCGATACCCGCGTAAACCGAAATGGGGTCAGAGACGAATTTGAAAAAGGGGCCAGGCTCGAATTTCGCGTACTAGCGGCGCCATACGCCCCACTCGCACGCGAAATTCGAGCCTGGCCCCTTTTTCAGTGGCGCTGCTGCGCCGGATCCCACGTCGCGCCGTTGCGGTAAACCCACTGCACGAGGTAGTCGAGCGCGGGCACCGCATGCGCAGCATCGCGATCGTTGACGATGGCAACGACGGTGAACCGCCGTCCGTTCGGATCGAGCACGTAGCCGGCGAGGGCGCGCACGCCTTCGAGCGAGCCCGTCTTCAATAGCGCCTGCCCGGCGACCGCGCCGTTGCGAAACCGCCGCTCGACGGTGCCGTCGATCGCGGCAACGGCGAGCGAGCGCTCGAATTCCTCGCGCACGCCGCTCGCATCGGCGGCGAGCAGCAGCCGGTTGAGTCCGATCGGCGTGTTGCGCTCGCGCCGCGACAATCCCGATCCGTTCTCGAGCACCAGTCCCGGCATCGCCAGCTTTCGCGCCTTCAGCCAGCGGCGCACCGCGTCGATCGCCTTCGACGGCGTCGCCGGCGGCGGTGCCGACGCCAGCGCGAGCGTGAGGAAGATCTGCCGCGCCATCACGTTGTTCGACATCTTGTTGACGTCGCGGACGATCTCGCCGAGCGATGGCGACTCGAGCACCGCGAACGGCGTCGCGCCCGCCGGCACGCGCCGCTCCTTCAATCCGTCGCCGATGCGCCCGCCCGCCGCGCGGAAGTAAGTCTCGAACATCGCCTGCACGTAGTGCGGATGATCGAGCATCGCGAGCCACCAGTCGCGCTCGCCGCAGCTCACCGGATACGCGCCGGTGAACGCGATGGCCGCGCGATCGCCGCGATCGTCGATCGCCGGCGTCACGTGCGTTCGCGCCTCGGCGCAATCGTCGTTCGAAACGGGCGGCGGCGCGCCGAGCGAGACGACGGCGAGTGGCGGATCGGCGCGCACCGAAACGCCAGTGCCCGTTGCGTCCGGCGCGAGCGTCAGCTTCAGTGCCTTGAAGTTGACGAGCAGCGCATCGGGTCCGACGTTGTACGGCTTCGAAGGCTCGCGGTCGAACGCGGCGGGATCGTACGGCGGCAATGCGAAGAGGCTGCGATCGAGCACGAGGTCGCCGTCGATCGTCGCGAGGCCCTTTGCGCGCAGGTCGCCGATGAACGACTGCCATTGCTCGACGGTGATCTTCGGGTCGCCGTAGCCCTTGAGGATCAGGTCGCCGTGCAATTCGCCGTCGACGAGCGGGCCGCCGAGATATGCCTCGGTCTTCCAGCGATAATCCGGGCCGAGCAACTCGAGCGCGGCGAACGTCGTGACGAGCTTCATCACCGACGCGGGGCTGCGCGAGCGGTACGCGTCGTAGGCGAAGAGCGGCGCGAGCTTCGACGTGTCCTGCACGACGATGCCGACGTGGTCGAGCGGGATGCCGGCGTCGAGGAACGCGCGGCCGACTTCGCGGGGCAGTACCGCCTGCGCGTCGAGCGCGAAGAGCGCGATCGCCAGCGCGAAGATCGACAGCCTACGCGGCATCGACGACCTCGACCGCGCGCTCGACGAGGAACGCGAACTCGTGATCGGTGAGCGTGTACGGCGGCATGAAATAGACGGTATTGCCGATCGGACGCAGCACGACCTCCCGGCGCAGCGCCTCGGTCGCGAATCGCTGCGCGAAGCCCTCCTGCGCATCGTCGACGTCGAATGCAATGATCATGCCGCATTGCCTGAATCCGCGGACGCGCGGATGCGACGCAAGCGGCGCGGCCATGCTTCCCCAGCGTTGCGCCTTCGCGCGATTGACGACGACGACGTCGTCGTGGCGGAAGATGTCGAGCACGGCAAGCGCCGCGCGGCACGCGAGCGCGTTGCCCGTGTACGAGTGCGAATGCAGGAAGCCGCGCGTCACGTCGTCATCGTAAAAGGCTTCGTAGACGTCGTCGGTCGCAAGAACGCACGACAGCGGCAGATACCCGCCGGTGATGCCTTTCGACAGGCACAGCAGGTCGGGCGTCATCGGCGCCTGCTCGCAGGCGAACATCGTTCCCGTGCGACCGAAGCCCGTCATGATCTCGTCGGCGATCAGGTGCACGCGATGGCGGCGCGTCAACGTGC
>JAICLP010000365.1 GCA_025925475.1 Burkholderiales bacterium
CCCGTGGTAGCGGCGCGCGCCCCCGACCCCGCCCCCGGCGCCGCGCGCCGCGACCGTGCGCCCGATCGCTTCCCATTCGTTCATCGCGCGGCGCGCCGGGAATGGCTCATCGAGGAAGTACATCGTGAGTCGACATCGCGCGTCAAGCCCGCCGTATAATGCCCGGCCACCCAGACGGGGGTCGGAAACGGGAGGCGTCGTGCAATTTGAAAGCCGCCACTTCGGCAGCATCGTGGTTGCCACGCCGGCTGGCCGCCTCGATCATTCGGTGGCGGGGACGTTCGAGCAGGGACTGGTGCCGCTCGCCGCTGATCCGCAAAACGCCGCACTCGTCGTCGATTTCGCCAACGTCGACTACATCAGCAGCGTGGGCCTGCGCGTGCTGATGCTCGCCGCGAAAGCCGCCCGTGCACGCAAGGCGCGCATCGCCGCCGTCGCGCTGCAGCCGATCGTCGCCGAGGTGTTCGCGATCAGCCGCTTCGACTCGGTGTTCGAGATGTATCCGTCGCTTCGCGACGCGCTCGCCGCGATCTCGCCCGACGCGCTCGCCGCATACGACGCCAGCGGGAACTGATGCTTGGCGTTCGTTTCTGGGGCACGCGCGGTTCGCTGCCGGTCGCGCTCGACGCGGCGGGCGTTCGCGCGAAGCTCGCAGCGGCACTGCGCGGCGCCCGGGGCCTCGCTCTCGATTCGGATGCGGCGCTCGACGCGTACATCGGCACGCTTCCGTTCGACGTCGGTGGCACGTTCGGCGGCAACACGTCCTGCGTCGAGCTCATCACCGGCGATCGCGACCATGTCGCCTGTGATCTTGGCAGCGGCCTGCGCGCATTCGGGCAGGCGGTCATCGCACGTCACGGTCCCGCGTCGCCGCAGACCTATCACCTGTTCGTGTCGCACCTGCACTGGGATCACATCATGGGGCTGCCGTTCTTCGGACCGGCCTACATCCCCGGCAATCGGCTGGTTTTCTATGGCGGCCACGCGGAGCTCGAAGCGGCGCTGCGGCGGCAGATGGCGCCGCCGTCGTTCCCGGTCGGCTTCGACGTGCTGCACGCGTCGATCGAGTTCGTGCATCTTGCCGCCGATGTCCCGCACGACGTCGCCGGCATGCGCGTGACGCTCAAGCGCCAGCACCATGCAGGTGATTCGTACGGCTACCGTTTCGAGAAGAACGGCCGCACGATCGTCTATTCGACCGATTCGGAGCACAAGCTCGACGAGCCCGGCGAACGTGCCGGATTCGCCCGCTTCTTTCAGCACGCGGACCTCGTCGTTTTCGACGCGATGTATTCGCTCGCCGAAGCGACGTCGGTCAAGGCCGACTGGGGTCATTCGAGCAACATCGTCGGCGTCGAGCTCTGCCAGGCCGCGCAGGTGAAGGAGCTTTGCCTCTTCCATCACGAGCCTGCGCTCGATGACGCGGCGCTGTCGAAGATGCTCGCCGAAACGCGCCGCTTCGAGGAAATCACCCGCGGACCGGTGCCGCTTCGCGTATCGGCCGCTTACGACGGGCTGGAAATCCTGTTGTGACCGGCGCTTCGCCGGAAACGCCTCGACTTCGAACCGCACGCGTCCGCATCCTCGCGGCGACGTTACTGATCGTGTTCGTTGCGGCGCTGGCGCTCGACGTCGCGCGCGTCTCGCCGCTTTCGCGTGCATGGTTCGATCTGTGCGAGCGGCTCTCGCCGCGGCCGGTGACCGAGACGCCGGTCGCGATCGTCGCGATCGACGACGCGAGCCTCGCGGCGCTCGGGCGCTGGCCGTGGCCGCGCAGCCTTCTCGCCGACCTCGTGCGCAAGATCGCGCAATCCTCGCCGGGCGCGATCGGCCTCGATATCGTGATGCCCGAGCCCGACCCGCTGTCGCCTGCGCGGGCGCTCGCGCATCTCGACGTCGACGCGGCGTTGCGCGCGCGCATCGCGTCGCTGGCGTCGAAC
Organism: Burkholderiales bacterium; assembly: GCA_025925475.1. Lineage (GTDB taxonomy): Bacteria > Pseudomonadota > Gammaproteobacteria > Burkholderiales > Casimicrobiaceae > VBCG01. The sequence continues at coordinate 1,941 of JAICLP010000365.1, forward strand.
GACGCGACGCTCGCCGCGGCACTGAAAGCGACGCCGTCCGTTCTCGCGGTCGTCGGTGCGATCGCGCCGACCACGCAGCCGCTTCGCGCGACGCCGATTCTCGTCGCCGGGAGCGGCCACGACGGCGACGCGCGCGCATTGTCGAAGGTAACCAATTATCCGGGCGCGCTCTCGAGCATCGCGCAACTGACCGACGCCGCGCACGGCTTCGGCCTCATCTCCGCGGAGGACACTCAAGGCATCGTGCGCAACATTCCGCTGGTGGCGAGCGTCAACGGCACGCTCGTGCCGGGCCTCGCCGTCGAGATGTGGCGCGTCGCCCTCGGCGCACGCGTCGTGAGAGTCTCGATCGACGGCGGTGCGGTGACGGCCATTCGCGTCGGTGGGGACGTCTTTCGCGCCGAGCCCGGCGGCAGCGCGCGTCCCTGGTTCTCGACGCATCGACCGCAGCGCTTCGTCTCCGCGATCGACGTGCTGCGCGGACGCATCCCGCCCGAACGGCTGCACCGCTCGTTCGTGCTGATCGGTCCCACCGCGCTGGCGCTCGGCGACTACGTGTGGACGCCGGTGGAAAAGATGCCGGGCGTCGAGGTGCACGCGCAGATGCTCGAGAACATGAGCGCGCAAAGCTTTCTGGTCCGTCCGCGCTTCGCGCCGCTCGTCGAAGCGTTCGCGCTGCTCGTCGCCGGCGCGCTGCTGATCGCGGTGATGCCGCGTGGATCGGTGCGCGTCGGAGCGCTGGTCGCGGTCGCGTGCGTTGCGGCGATGATCGGCCTCGGCTATGCCGCCTTTCGGGGCGAGCGGTGGCTGCTCGATGCGGCGACGCCGGCCGTCATGCTGGCGCTGCTCTTCGCAACGCTGCTGGGATTGCAGCTCGCCGACGCGACGCGACATCGCAAGGCGCTGCAGCAGGTCCTGCAGCGCGAGCGCGAGGAAGCGGCGCGCGTCGCCGGCGAATTGCAGGCGGCGCGGCGAATCCAGCTCGATACGCTGCCGCGCACCGCCGACGTCGGCGATCCGCGCG
>JAICLP010000240.1 GCA_025925475.1 Burkholderiales bacterium
CTGATCGCCGTCTATTCCGCGCTCGCGCGCCGCTGCGACTATCCGTTGCATCTCGGCCTGACCGAAGCCGGCATGGGCAGCAAGGGCATCGTTGCATCGGCGGCGGCGATGGCGGTGCTCCTGCAGCAGGGCATCGGCGACACGCTGCGCGTGTCGCTCACCCCCGAGCCCGAGGGCGAGCGCACGCGCGAGGTGATCGTCGCGCAGGAACTGCTGCAGACGATGGGGCTGCGCTCGTTCACGCCGATGGTCAGCGCCTGCCCCGGATGCGGACGTACGACGAGCAGCTACTTCCAGGAGCTGGCCGAGCACATTCAATCGTTCCTGCGCACGTCGATGCCGGCATGGCGCGAGCGCTATCCGGGGGTTGCGGCGATGCACGTGGCCGTCATGGGTTGCGTCGTCAACGGACCGGGCGAATCGAAGCTCGCGAACGTCGGCATTTCACTACCGGGAACCGGCGAATCACCAGTCGCGCCGGTGTACGTCGATGGCCAGAAGACGGTTACGCTGAAAGGCGATCGCATCGCCGAGGAGTTCGAGCATATCGTCGTCGATTACGTACGCGCGACGTACGGCGGCGAAGCGAAGTCGCAAGCACTCCTGCCGCAGCACAAGACGATCGCCGTGAAGGCGATGGGGCCCGAGCGAACCCGCGGTGCGCCCCCGCGCTGATTCGCTGCGCGTCCCTTCGAGGAAAGCAATGGCAGCAGGACTGCAGGCCGTCCGCGGCATGAACGACGTGCTTCCTGACGAAGCCGCCGTATGGCAGCGCTTCGAGGACACCGCGCGCAACGTGTTCGAGCGCTACGGCTATCGCAACGTGCGCGTGCCGGTCGTCGAGGCGACACCGCTTTACGTGCGCAGCATCGGCGAGCACACCGACGTCGTCGAGCGCGAGATGTACACGTTCGAGGACAAGTTGAACGGCGAGAGCCTGACGCTTCGTCCCGAGGCGACGGCCGGCATCGTGCGCGCGGCGATCGAGCACAACCTCACCTACGAGCGGCCGCTGCGCATCTGGACCGGCGGCCCGATGTTCCGGCACGAGCGGCCCCAGAAAGGCCGCTATCGCCAGTTCCACCAGCTCGACGTCGAGGCGCTCGGCTTTCCCGGTCCCGACGTCGACGCCGAGCAGATCGCGATGCTCGCAAGGCTGTGGCTCGCGCTCGGCCTTTCGGGCATCTCGCTGATGATCAATTCGATCGGCGATGCGGCCGAGCGCCGCGCGCACCGCGATGCGCTGATCGCGCATTTCGAGCGCCACCGCGACGTGCTCGACGAGAACGCGAAGCGGCGGCTGCATGCGAATCCGCTGCGCATCCTCGACAGCAAGCATCCGCCGCTGCAGGATGCGATCGCCAACGCGCCGCGGCTTCTCGATCAGCTCGGCGATGCATCGCGCGCGCACTTCGATGGGCTGCGCCGGCTCCTCGACGATGCGCGCATCGCGTACACGGTGAATCCGCGCCTCGTGCGCGGCCTCGACTACTACAATCGCACCGTCTTCGAATGGGTGACCGATGCGCTCGGCGCGCAGGGCACGGTCGCGGGCGGTGGCCGCTACGACGGGCTCTTCGAGGAGCTCGGCGGCAGGCCGACGCCCGCCTGCGGCTTCGCGATCGGCGTCGAGCGGATGATCCTGCTGCTCGATGCGCAGGGCAAGGCGCAGGCGGCACCGCTCGATGGCTACGTCGTGCACGCCGGCGAGAAGGCCGGCGCCGTCGCACGGCAGGTCGCGGAAACGCTGCGCGATCACGGCGCGACGATCGTCGTGCACGCGGGCGGCGGCAGCTTCAAGTCGCAGATGAAAAAGGCCGACGCGAGCGGCGCGCGGCTTGCGATCATCGTCGGCGACGACGAAGCGGCGGCGGGTACCGTCGCGATCAAGCACCTGCGCGAAGGCGGCGATCAGACCGCGGTTCCGATCGCCGATGTCGTCGCGCGTTTTGCAGCACTCAATACCAGCAGGGACGAATATGCCAGTCTATGACCTCGAGGAACAGGACCAGATCGACGATCTGAAGGCGTGGTGGACGCGCTACGGCGGAACGATCACCGTCGCGCTGATCCTCGGCCTTCTCGTCGTCGCCGGCATTCAGGGCTGGCGGTGGTACACGGGGCATCGCGCCGAGAACGCGTCGGTGCTCTACAGCGCGGTCAGCGACGCCGTGCGCACCAAGGACGCCGCGAAAGCGAAGGACGCGATCGCGCAACTGACCGGTCGCTACGCGAGCACGAGTTACGCGCCACGCGCCGAGTTGCTCTACGCGAAGATGCTGTACGACGCGGGCGATCGCGACGGCGCGAAGGCGCAGCTTGCGTGGGCCGTCGATCACTCGTCCGAGGAAGAGCTGCAGGCGATCGCGCGCTATCGCCTCGCGCAGGTGCAGATCGACGAGAAGCAATACGATGCCGCGCTCGCGTCGCTCGATGCGAAGCATCCGCCGTCGTTCGACGGCCTGTATGCCGATCTTCGCGGCGACGCGCTCGTCGCGGCAGGCCGTCCCGCCGATGCGCGCGCGGCGTATGAGAACGCGCTCGCGAAGCTCGATCCGAAATCCGCGTACCGCAATTTCGTGCAGGTGAAGCACGACTCGATTCCGGCCGCGCCGAAGGTCGCCGAAGCGAATGCGCCGGCGCAGGCCGCGGCGCCGAAATCGACGCCGGCGACCGTTGCGAGCGAAGCGGCGCCCGGCAAGGCGGCCGGAGCCGGTAAATGACGCGGATGCTTCGCGCAATCTCGTGCGCGCTCGCCGCCGCCCTCGTCGCGAGCGGCTGCGCGAACCTGTCGCAGTCGTCGCTGACGTCGTGGATCCCGTCGATTCCGGTGCCGTCGTTCGCGTGGCTCACCGGTAGCGGCCACAAGCCCGGCCCGTTGCCCACGCTGAACGCGAAGGTCACGCCGCAGATCAACTGGCAGCAAAGCGTCGGCAAGGCGACACCTGGCATTGCACCGGCGATCACGTCGGCGGCGGTCTATGCCGCTGCCAGCGACGGCACGCTGATGCGGCTCGACCCGGCAACCGGACGCGTCGAATGGAAGGTGAGCGCCGGGCACCCGTTGTCCGCGGGCCCGGGCGCCGGCGACGGCATCGTGATCGCCGGCACGTCGAAGGGTGACGTACTCGCGTTCGACGACAGCGGCAAGCCGCTGTGGAACGTCCGCGTGTCGAGCGAAGTGATCGCGCCGCCGCGCGTGGCCGAGAACGTCGTCGTCGTGTTCTCGGGCGACGGACGCATCTATGGCCTTGCGCGAAACGACGGCAGGACGATCTGGGTCGATCCGCGCAACAATCCATCGCTGACCGTACGTAACGCCGCCGGGGGCGTCGTATCGCGCGGCGGTTTGTTCGTGGGCACGGCCGGCGGCCGCCTGCTCGCGATCGATGCGCAAACGGGAACGATCGCGTGGGACGGCACGGTGGCCACGCCGAAGGGCGCGACCGAGCTCGAGCGCATCGCCGACGTGACGAGCCTTCCGTACGTCGACGAGAAGGAAGCGTGCGCGGCGGCGTACCAGGGACGCGTCGCCTGCTTCGATGTCGTGCGCGGCACGCTGATTTGGAGCCGCGACGTGTCGAGCCTCGCGGGCATCACCGCCGATGCATCTCGCGTGTATGTCGTCGACGACAAGGGCAGCGTGCAGGCGTTCGATCGCAGCAACGGCGCGTCGATCTGGAAGCAGGACGTGCTCGCGAAGCGGCGCATCGGCGGGCCGCAGCTGATCGGCGACGAGCTCGGCGTCGTCGACGTCGAGGGCTATCTGCATCTTCTGTCGCGAAGCGACGGCGCGTACGTCGGCCGCATTGCGACCGATGGCAGCCTCGCGACGACGCAACCTGCGCAACTCGGCGGCGGCATCCTCTGGCAGTCGGAAAAGGGCACCGTGTATTCCGTGGGGGCGAAGTAGTGCCGTGCTTCCGACCATCGCCCTCGTCGGCCGCCCCAACGTCGGCAAGTCGACGCTCTTCAATCGGCTGACGAAGTCGCGCAACGCGCTCGTCGCCGACTTCCCGGGACTTACGCGCGATCGCCAGTACGGCCGCGCGCGCGCCGGCGAGCGCGAATTCCTCGTCGTGGACACCGGCGGCTTCGAGCCCGTGGCAACGTCGGGCATCCTGTTCGAGATGGCGAAGCAGGCGAAGGCGGCGATCGCCGAGTCGGATGCGATCGTCTTCATCGTCGATGCGCGCGAGGGCGTCACGCCGCAGGATCACGCGATCGCGACGCTGCTGCGCAAGTCGGGCCGTCCGGTGATACTCGCCGTCAACAAGAGTGAAGGCCTCGGGCCCGAGCGCAGCGCCGAATTCCACGAGCTCGGCGTCGGCGATCCGTTGCCGATCGCAGCGGCGCACGGCGAGAACGTTCGCGACCTGATCGACATCGCGCTCGATGCGTGCGCGCCGCTCGCCGCCATCGAGGAAGTGACCGAAGAAGGCGAGCGACGCATCGAGGTCGCCGTCGTGGGCCGGCCGAACGTCGGCAAGTCGACGCTCGTCAATGCGCTGCTCGGCGAAGAGCGCGTGATCGCATTCGACGAGCCCGGCACCACGCGCGATGCGATCCGCCTCGACTTCGAGCGCGACGATCGCCGCTACACGCTGATCGACACGGCCGGCGTGCGCAGGCGCGGCAAGACGAGCGAAGCGATCGAGAAGTTCTCGGTGATCAAGACGCTGCAGGCGATCGAGGATGCGAACGTCGTGATGCTCCTGCTCGACGCGACGTCGGGCATCACCGAGCAGGACGCCCACCTCGCGGGCCACATCCTCGAAGCGGGACGCGCGTTGACGATCGGCATCAACAAGTGGGATGCCGCAAGCGGCGAGCAGCGCGAAACCGTGAAGCGCGAGTTCGAGCGGAAGTTGGGCTTCCTGGGCTTCGCCGAGCAGCACACGATCTCGGCGCGCGAAGGCCGCGGCGTCGAGGCGCTGCTTCGCGCCGTCGATCGCGCCTATGGCGCAGCGATGGCGCGGCTGCCGACGCCGCGGCTTACGCGTACGCTACAGCTCGCCGTCGAGCGCCAGCAGCCGCCGCGTGCCGGCATGGTGCGGCCGAAGATGCGTTACGCGCACCAGGGTGGCGTCAACCCTCCGCTCGTCGTCGTACACGGATCGGCGCTGTCGCACGTGCCCGACAGCTACCGCCGTTACCTGGAACATTTTTTTCGGGACGCGTTCCAATTGCGGGGCACGCCCCTTAGGATACAATTCAAGACAGGCGTTAATCCCTACGCGGACTCCACCGCACGCCGCTAGCGAGGCGACCACCACGAGACCTCGCAAGGCCCGCCGAGCACCCCAAAGAGCGTCGGGCGCGCAAGGATGCGGAAAAACAAGCGCGGAGCTCACC
>JAICLP010000333.1 GCA_025925475.1 Burkholderiales bacterium
AAGGCGGGCGACGTCGTGACGCTCGGCATCACCGGCCTCGGCGAGCAGCGCCAGCGCATCGTCCCGTTCAAGGGACGGCGGATGGCGGCGTGAGCTTCAGGGCGCCGCGGTCGGCGAGATTGCGCATCAACGCGCCGGCGCCGAACGTCCACGGCGCGATCGCGTCCGCGTAATTCACGCGGTTGACGAGCGCGCCGAGCGACGGCGTCGCAATCGTCACGAGATCGCCGACGTCGTGCGTGAAGCCCTGTCCCGGCGCATGGCGATCCTGCGTCGGCGCGAACATCGTGCCGAGGAACAGCATCAGGCCGTCCGGGTACTGATGGTCGGCGCCGATCGCCTGCTGCACGAGATCGAGCGGATCGCGGCTGATCTGCGCGAGCGAGCTCGACCCATCGAGCACGAAGCCGTCGGCGCCTTCGACCTTCAACGCGAGGTCGGCGCGGCGAATCGCATCGATCGTGAACGCGCCGTCGAAAAGCCGGATGAACGGCCCGATCGCGCAGGACGCGTTGTTGTCCTTCGCGCGGCCGAGCAGAAGCGCGCTGCGGCCCTCGAAGTCGCGCAGGTTCACGTCGTTGCCGAGCGACGCGCCGACCGTCTCGCCGCGCGCATTGACGGCGAGCACGATCTCGGGCTCCGGATTGTTCCATGTCGATCGGCGATGAATGCCTATGTCGGCACCCGTTCCCACCGACGACATCGGCTGCACCTTCGTGAAGATTTCTGCGTCCGGACCGATGCCGACTTCGAGGTATTGCGACCACAGGCCTTCGGCGATCAGGACGTCCTTCACGCGCATCGCTTCCGGTGACCCCGGCCGCACGCTGCGCAGGTTGTCGCCGATGACGCCGGCGATCTTGCGCCGCACGTCCTCCGCGCGCGCGGGGTCGCCGCGCGCCTGCTCCTCGATCACGCGTTCCAGCATGCTGGCGACGAACGTGACGCCGGAGGCCTTCACCGCCTGCAGGTCGCACGGCGCAAGCAGCCATGGAAGCGACGCATCGCGCGCTTCATCCGCCGAGTTGGCGAGTGCGTCGGACAGCGATCCGACGCGCGGCAGCGCGTCCGCGCTGCGGATCTCCCGCGCGACGTCGGGCCGGTTCAGAAGCTCGCTTGCGGTCGGCGCGATCGCGGAGAGGTCGAACAGGTCACCGTGGTCGATGCGCACGAGCGTCGGACCCTTGACCGCGGGCACCCATGCCCGGCCGATCAGCAGCGCGCGCGATGCGTCGGCCGGCAGCGCGCCGGCGCTATTGAGGCGTGAACGAATGTCGAGTGTCATGAGGTGCGATCATACGGGGCCGGCGGTGCGTGCGTCTGCAGGTTCTGGTTGCCGCACCGCCGCCCGCCAAGAATGCCGATGATCGACTCGACTCGAAACCACCCGCCCGAGAGCGGCCTCTACCCGGAATGCCCGCCGCGCACGAGCGGAATGCTCGCGCTCGACGCGCGGCACACGATGTACTACGAGGAATGCGGCAGCGCGCACGGCGTGCCGCTGCTCTTCATTCATGGCGGCCCGGGCGGCGGCAGCCTTCCGCATCATCGGCGCTTCTACGATCCGTCGTTCTGGCGCATCGTGCTCTACGACCAGCGTGGTGCCGGGCGCTCGACGCCGGTCGCCGACCTCACCGACAACACGACGCAGCATCTGGTTGCCGACATCGAGCGGCTGCGCGCACACCTCGGCATCGATCGCTGGCTGCTGTTCGGCGGCTCGTGGGGATCGACGCTCGCGCTCGTCTATGCGCAGGCGCATCCGGAACGCGTGCTCGGCCTCGTGCTGCGCGGCGTATTCCTCGCAAGCCCGGCCGAGGTCGACTGGTTCATCGACGGCATGCAACGCTTCTTTCCCGAGGCGTGGCGCGAATTCACGCACTTTCTTCCAGCCGCCGAACGGAACGACGTGCTGGCGAGCTACTATCGCCGCCTCATCGATCCCGACCCCCGCATCCACGCGCCGGCAGCGCTGTCCTGGGATCGCTACGAGAGCACCTGCTCGACGCTGTTGCCGAAACCGCCGGGCGCCATACGTCCCGAAGGCGACACCGGCGCGCTCGCGATCGCACGGATCGAGGCGCATTACTTCGTGCACGACTCGTTCCTCGTGCCGAACCAGATTCTCGATGGCATCGCCCGCATTCGCCATCTGCCGTGCACGATCGTGCAGGGCCGCTACGACGTGATCTGCCCACCGGTGTCGGCCGATTCGCTCGCGCGTGCATGGCCCGAAGCCGAGCTCGTCATCGTCCCCGACGCGGGTCATTCGGTGCGCGAGCCGGGCACGACGCGCGAGCTCGTCGCGGCCGTGCAGCGCATGCAGGTGCGACAGCGATGATGATCGGCAGCGCCGCCGAGTGGGCTGCGCGGAGCCGCCACGCGGTCTGGCATCCGTGCACGCAGATGAAGCAGCACGAGCGCATGCCGCTCGTGCCGATCGCGCGCGCGTCGGGCGCGTGGCTCTACGACTACGACGGCCGCCGTTACCTCGACGCGATCGGCTCGTGGTGGGTGAACCTGTTCGGCCATGCGAATCCGCGGATCAACGCCGCGATCACGTCGCAGCTTGGCGAGATCGAGCACGTGATGCTCGCCGGGTTTACGCACCGGCCGGTGATCGAGCTTTCCGAGCGCCTCGCCGCACTCGCGCCGCGCGGGCTGTCGCATGCGTTCTACGGTTCCGACGGCGCATCGGCGACCGAAATCGCGCTGAAGATGAGTTTTCATTACTGGCGCCAGCGCGGCGTCGAGGGCAAGGATCACTACGCGCGGCTCGCCGGCGGCTATCACGGCGAGACGATCGGCGCGTTGTCGGTGACCGACGTCGCGCTCTTTCGCGATGCGTACGGGCCGCTGCTGCGCTCGCATCCGGTGCTGCCGTCACCGGGCGTGCACGCTTCGTTCGACGACCCCGACTCGCAACGCGCGACCGACGACGCCATTGCGGCCCTCGAGCAATTCCTTGTGGAGCATGCGGAGACGACAGCCGCGCTGATCGTCGAGCCGCTGGTGCAGGGCGCGTGCGGGATGGCGATGTACGCGCCGCGCTATCTTGCCGCGGCGCGCGCGTTGACGCGGCGCCACCGCGTGCACCTGATCGGCGACGAGATCATGACCGGCTTCGGCCGCACCGGGACGATGTTCGCCTGCGAGCAGGCGGCGATCACGCCCGACCTGCTGTGCCTGTCGAAGGGCATCACCGGCGGCTACCTGCCGCTGTCGTGCGTGCTGGCGACGGATGACGTCTACGAGGCGTTCTACGACGACGACGTGACGCGCGGCTTCCTGCATTCGCACTCGTACACGGGCAACGCGCTCGCCTGCCGCGCGGCGCTCGCGGTGCTCGACATCTTCCGCCACGATGACGTCATCGTCGTCAATCGCGCCAAGGCGCAACGCTGGGGAAGCATGGCCGCGCCGCTCGCGTCGCATCCGCGCGTCCGCGGATTCAGGCAATGCGGCATGATCATTGCATTCGACGTCGACGATGCGCAGGAGG
>JAICLP010000183.1 GCA_025925475.1 Burkholderiales bacterium
AGTTGAACGCTCGTCGGATAACAGCCGGGATTGGCGACGATGCGCGCGCTGCGGATCGCGTCGCGATTGATTTCCGGAATGCCGTAGACGGCTTCCTCGAGCAGCTCGGGGCAGGCATGCGGCATCTTGTACCAGCGCTCGAACGTCGCGGGATCGCTCAACCGGAAGTCGGCAGCGAGGTCGACGATGCGAACGCCGGCGGCGAGCAGTTCGCGCGCCTCGGACATGGCGACGCCATGCGGCGTCGCGAAGAACACGACGTCGCAGTCGGCGAGCTTCGCGTCCTGCGGCTCGCAGAAGTGGAGGTCGTAATGGCCGCGCAGGCTCGGAAACATCCTCGCGACGGGCGTGCCGGCGTCCTTGCGCGACGTGATCGCGCGCACACTGGCCTGCGGATGCGCTGCGAGGAGGCGCAACAACTCGACGCCGGTGTAGCCGGTGCCGCCGACGATGGCGATCTCGATCATGGCCGGGTCATTTTAGCAGTGCAGTGTTCGAAGGCGGGCGCGAGGCGGGGACGACAGGGGTCAGGCGAAAGGCTCCGTTGAAGCCACTCCCACCTCTCACCCCGAAAACGTCACGGACCGCGAATGCGGCCCGTACGCTTTCATCGCTTCGAGAACTGCTTGCGCCGTCGCGCCTTGTGCAGGCCGACCTTCTTGCGCTCGACCTCGCGCGCGTCGCGCGTCACGAGTCCTGCCTTCGACAATGCCGGCTTGAGTTCCGCGTCGTAGTCGATCAGCGCGCGGGTGATGCCGTGGCGCACCGCGCCCGCCTGCCCCGATTCGCCGCCGCCGATCACGTTGACCATGATGTCGAACGTGCTCTGGTGGTTCGTCAGCACGAGCGGCTGGCGCACGACCATGCGCCCGGTCTCGCGCGTGAAGAATTCGTCGACGGGCTTGTCGTTGACGACGATCTTGCCCTCGCCGCGCTTCATGAACACGCGCGCGACCGACGTCTTACGCCGTCCGGTGCCGTAGTGGTAGTTCCCGATCATAGTTCCAAGGTCTTCGGTTGTTGTGCCGAATGCGGATGCGCCGGCCCCGCATAGCACTTGAGCTTCTTGATCATGGCGTAGCCGAGCGGGCCCTTCGGCAGCATGCCCTTCACAGCCTTCTCGAGCGCGCGGCCGGGGAAGCGCGTCTGCATCTGCCCGAACGTCGTCGTCGTGATGCCGCCGGGATAGCCGCTATGGCGGTGATAGAGCTTCGTGTCGACCTTCGTGCCGGTGACGCGGATTTTCTCGACGTTGGTGACGACGACGAAGTCGCCGGTATCGATGTGCGGCGTGTAGATCGCCTTGTGCTTGCCGCGAAGCCGCACAGCGATCTCGGTGGCAAGGCGCCCCAGCACCTTGTCCGTCGCATCGACGACGAACCAGGCGCGCGTGACGTCGCGCGGACGGGCCGAGTAGGTCTTCATGTTGGAATTCCCGACGGTTCGCGCCTGGACTCGGGCGCGGCTGCAATTCAGCAAAGTCGATGATTCTACTATGGGGACCCGTCGACGGTCAATGTTGCATTTTTTACCAAGCGCCGGAGGAACGCGCTCGCGCCGGACCGCCGGTTCGCGGCCGATGGTGCGCCGCGCAACGGGCCAAAAAAAGGCGCGGTCTGTTCGACCGCGCCTGAGGATTCCACCATAGGAGGAGAATGGAGGAATTCGTCGCGGGTGCCGAAGGAGGAGGACGGCGACCTGCGACAGGCGTAAGCATTCCATATTGCGCTGCACAATGCAAGCGGCATATTGGGTCGGGAGGACGAAGGGCGGTCTTTGAGCGATCGACGGCAGGGGCCGACGCAACAATCGACGCGGAGGAGCAGGTCATGAAGGCGCGTGTCAAGTGGGTCGAGCAGGTTTCGTTCGTCGCGGAGAGCGGCAGCGGTCACACGGTCGTCGTCGATGGCGCGCCGGACGCCGGCGGACGCAACGTCGGGATGCGACCGATGGAACTCGTATTGGCGGGCGCGGCTGCCTGCACGGCGTTCGATGTCGTCTGGATCCTGAAACGCGCGCGACAGCCGGTTGCCGATTGCGTCGTCGAGGCCGAGGCCGAGCGCGCGCCCGAGGAGCCGAAGGTCTTCACGCGCATTCATTTGCGCTACGCGGTCGCCGGCCGCGGCCTCGATCCGAGGCAGGTCGAGCGCGCGGTGAAGCTGTCGAAGGAGAAGTACTGCTCGGCGACGATCATGCTCGGCGCGACCGCCGAGATCGGCTACGAGGTGCGGCTGGTGGAGGGGGATACGGTGGATTGATCAGCGGTCAGGGAGCACCGCCCCGCGCATGGGGCGCCGGCTTCGATAGCCGCGGACTACGGTCTGTGCCGACGCTCCCTGGCCCCTGAATCGCTATTTCGCATCCCGTAACAGCCGGATCAAACTCGACGTATCCCACCGTCCGCCGCCGCGCGCCTGCACGCGCGCGTAGAGCTGATCCACGAGCGCCGTGACGGGAAGCGCGGCGCCGTTGCCGCGCGCCGCGGCGAGGCAGATGCCGAGGTCCTTGCGCATCCAGTCGACGGCGAAACCGAAATCGAACTTGTCCTCGACCATCGTCCTGCCGCGATTGTCCATCTGCCACGACTGCGCGGCGCCCTTGCCGATCACGTCGAGCACGAGATTCGGATCGAGGCCGGCGTGCTGCGCGAAGTTGATTCCCTCCGACAGCGCCTGCACGAGCCCCGCAATGCAGATCTGGTTCACCATCTTCGTGAGCTGGCCCGCGCCCGTTTCGCCCATTAGCGTCACCGCGCGACCGTAGAGTGCCAGCACGGGTTGCGCTTCCGCGAACACGTCGCGTTCGCCGCCGACCATGATCGTGAGCTTGCCGTTCTCGGCGCCCGCCTGTCCGCCGGAAACGGGCGCATCGAGAAAGTGGACCTTGCGCGCTTTCGCCGCGGACGCGATCTCGCGCGCGACTTCGGCCGACGCCGTCGTGTGATCGACGAGAATCGCATCGGCCTTCATCCCGGACAGCGCATCCTTCGCGACCGCGCGCACGTCGTTGTCGTTGCCGACGCACATCAGCACGATGTCGCAGTCGCGCGCCGCATCGGCAGGCGACGGCGCGGAGCGGCCGCCATGCTGCTGCGCCCATTGCGCAGCCTTCGTCGACGTACGGTTGTAGACGGTCACGTCGTGCCCCGCCTTGGCGAGATGGGCCGCCATCGGATAGCCCATGACGCCGAGGCCGAGGAATGCGAGTTTGGGTTTCATTGCGAGCTCCGGATGTCGTCGCGTGCGGCCGCGATCGCCGCACGCACGCGTGAAGGTGCCGTGCCGCCGGCATGGTCGCGACTCGCGACCGAGCCCTCGAGCGTCAGCACGTCGAATACGTCCGCCTCGATCAGCGGTGAAAAACGCTGCAGCGCATCGAGCGGCAGCAGATCGAGATTGCAGCCGCGCGACTCCGCCTCGCGCACCGCGCGGGCGACGATCTCGTGCGCATCGCGAAACGCGATGCCCTTGCGCACCAGATAGTCGGCGAGGTCCGTCGCGGTCGCGTAACCTTCGAGCGCAGCCGCGCGCATGCGCTCGACATTCGCCGCCAATCCGGTCGCGACGAGATCGGTCATGATGGCGAGCACGTCGGTGAGCGTGTCGACGGTGTCGAACAGCGGCTCCTTGTCTTCCTGGTTGTCCTTGTTGTACGCGAGCGGCTGTGCCTTCATCAGCACGAGCAGTGCCGTCAGATGACCGATCACGCGCGCCGATTTGCCGCGCACGAGCTCGGGCACATCGGGATTCTTCTTCTGCGGCATGATCGAGCTGCCGGTGCAGAAGCGATCGGCGAGCGTCACGAAACCGAAGCGCGGCGATGACCAGAGCACGAGTTCCTCGGCGAAGCGCGACAGGTGCACGACGACGAGCGATGCCGCTGACGCGAACTCGATCGCGAAATCGCGATCGGCGACGGCATCGAGCGAATTGCCGGCGATCGACTCGAAGCCAAGCGCGCGCGCGACGCGTTCGCGATCGATCGGATAGCTGGTGCCGGCAAGCGCCGCGCTGCCGAGCGGCATTCGGTTGACGCGCTTCCTGCAATCAACGAAGCGCTCGATGTCGCGCGCGAGCATCGCGTCGTACGCCATCAGATGATGCGCGAACGTGATCGGCTGCGCGACCTGCAGGTGCGTGAATCCCGGCATGATCGTGTCGACGTGCCGCGACGCGAGGTCGACGAGTGCGCTGCGAAGCGCTCGCAGCTGCGCGCCGAGCGCATCGATCGCATCGCGAAGCCACAACCGAATGTCGGTTGCGACCTGATCGTTGCGTGAACGCGCCGTGTGCAAACGCTTGCCGGCATCGCCGACGAGCGACGTCAGCCGACGCTCGATGTTGAGATGCACGTCCTCCAGCTCGTGTCGCCATTCGAACGCGCCCGCTTCGATTTCGCGCTCGATCTGCGCGAGGCCGCGCTCGATCGCGCGAAGGTCGTCGTCGCTGATGATTCGTTGCGCAGCGAGCATCGCCGCATGTGCACGCGAGCCGGCGATGTCGGCCTGGGCAAGCCTGCGGTCGAAGTCGACCGACGCGTTGAACCGCTGCATCCGCGCCGACATCGGCTCGCTGAAGCGGCCCGACCGGGTGCCGCTTGGCGGCACCCGGGTGGCGGCGTTGGGCGGCGGTCGGTTGTCGGGATCGGACGACGTATCGGATGCGGGCATCGGACTCGGTGGCTATCCTTCGCGCTTAAGGCTGATTCGCGCTTGGCACGGCCTGTGCGCGCTTATGAACCGGCCTTGCCGTGGCTTGTCGACAATGGCAGGCCGGCGCAACCCGCGACAGGCACGACGCGCGCGGGAACGACATGCGTCAGGCAAGCGTTATGCTAGAGGTGCAGTGTCCGAATGCCGGCATCCGGCATGATGCTTGCATATCGCATTCGTTATGCAAGGGATTATAAGACAAGCTTCCGTAGTCCCCGCGTTGCCCGACCTTCGCAACCTCGGCACGATCCTGCGCATCCTGGTGGGAGTGAACGGTGCGACGCTGTTGATCGCGCTCGCGCGGGAGCCGCGTCTGCCCGCCCTCGCTACCGAATGGGCGACGCTGACCGGTTTCGTCGAGCCGCATCTATTCGCCGAGCTCGCGCTGCTGTGGCTCGTGCAGCCATGGCTTGCGAAAGCGTCCCCGCGCATCGCCGTCGCGATCGTCACCGTCATCACGTGCGCGATCGCGGTCGGCGTCGATGCGCTGCTGCCGCGGATCGGAAGCGAGCCGCGCGATTGGCTCGCGCGCCATCTCGCGTTCGCGCTGGTCGCGCAGTTCGTGCTGATCGCCTACTTTCGCTTGCGCGCCCGCGCATTGTCGCCGGCGATCACCGAAGCGCGGTTGCAGGCGCTGCAGGCGCGCATCCGCCCGCATTTCCTCTTCAACAGCATCACGGCCGTGCTGTCGCTGATGCGCAGCGAGCCGCGGCGCGCCGAAGCCGCGCTCGAGGATCTCGCCGATCTCTTTCGCGTGCTGATGCGCGACAACCGCGAGCTCGCGCCGCTCGCCGACGAGGTCGAGTTGTGCCGCCAATACCTCGAGATCGAGCAGCTGCGATTGGGCGAGCGGCTCGTCGTGGACTGGAATGTCAAGAGCATGCCGGGCGATGCGCTCGTGCCGCCGCTCGTGCTGCAGCCACTGCTCGAGAATGCCGTCTATCACGGCATCGAGCCGGCGACGGTTCCCGGCGTGCTGTCGATCAACATCTTCCTGTCGCGAGACGAAGTGCACGCGATCCTGCGCAACCCTTACGTCGCGAACGGCCCGCGGCATCATGCCGGCAACAAGATGGCGCTCGACAACATCCGCGAGCGGCTCGCGCTGCATTTCGACGCCGAGGCGAGCCTCGATTCGCGCGTCCATCACGACGCGTACGAAGTGCACATCCGGATGCCTTATCGAACGACAAAGGCCGCGACGGCGGACGACCGCGCGTCGCAAGGGCCACGGCGCGAGCGCGGTTCCGACCGCGGTCTTGCCAAGCGCCGCGAGCCGCATCTTTCCGAGCGCCTGCCCGCGATGGCGCCAATGAGGGTCGACCATGGCTGAAGCACCGCTTCGCATCCTGCTCGTCGACGACGAGGCGCCGGCGCGACATCGCCTGCGGGAACTGCTCGACGATTGCGCGGCCGTGCTGCCGATCTCGATCGTCGGCGAGGCGCAGAACGGACGCGAGGCGCTCGACATCCTGCATTCGGCGCCCGCGGATCTCGTGTTGACCGACATTCACATGCCGGCGATGGATGGCATCGAACTGGCGCGGCACTTGCTAAAGCTCACGCACCCGCCGGTCGTGATCTTCACGACGGCATTTCACCAGCACGCGCTGGCCGCATTCGAAGTGCACGCGGTGGACTACCTCGTGAAGCCGGTGCGCGTCCAGCGCCTGCTGGCTGCATTGCAGAAGGTCCCGCGATTGAAACCGATGACGATCGAGAAGCTCACTCAATTGCCCGCCGCCGCACGGCGCTTCCTGTCCGTGACCGAACGCTCGCGCGTCGTGCTCGTGCCGGTCGACGAGGTGATCTACCTCAAGGCCGAGCTCAAGTACATCACGATCCGGACGACGCAGCGCGAGTATC
>JAICLP010000032.1 GCA_025925475.1 Burkholderiales bacterium
CGATGACGCCCGCCAACAAGGCCGACGAGATCCGACGCCGGCAGGCGCAGGGCGAAGTCGTCGGCATGGTTGGTGACGGCATCAACGATGCGCCGGCGCTCGCCGCCGCCGACGTGAGCTTCGCGATCGGCGCAGGCTCGGCGGTCGCGATCGAGGCGGCCGACGTCACCGTCGTGCGCAACGACCTCGGCGGCGTCGTCGACGCGATCCTGCTGTCGCGCGCGACGCGGCGGAAGATCCGGCAGAACCTGTTTTTTGCGTTCGGCTACAACGTGCTCGGCATTCCTCTCGCGGCGATCGGGCTCCTGAGCCCGGTGATCGCCGGAGCGGCGATGGCGATGAGCTCGGTGTCCGTAGTCGGGAACGCGTTGATGTTGCGGCGCTTTGCCGCGAATCGAAAGGACGGATGATGGAAGCGACGATGAAGGTACAGGGCATGACGTGCGGCGGGTGCGTCGCGAGCGTCACGCGCGTGCTGAAGGCGGTCGACGGCGTCGACGAGGTCGACGTGAGCCTCGACGCCGCGCAGGCGCACGTCCGCTACGACCCGGCGCGTACCGGCGTGCCGGCTCTTCGCAAGGCCATCGAGGATGCGGGCTATGACGTCGCCGCGTAAGGCAGGATCGGCGGCGAAGAAGACCGCGCACAAGGCGCCCGTCAAGCCGGTGCATCCGGCCGTCCGGCGCGATCACGCCGATGCGGCGGCGCTTTCGAAGCGGCTCAACCGGATCGAGGGGCAGATCCGCGGCATCGCACGGATGGTCGAGGAGGATCGCTACTGTGTCGACATCCTGACGCAGGTGAGTGCCGTGCAATCAGCGCTCGATGCGCTCGCGCGAAAACTCCTGGAGCACCATCTGCACGGGTGCGTCGCCCAGGCCGTCAAGTCGGGCGACGGCGCGCGGGCGATCGACGAAGCGCTCGTCGTGATCAGCAAGTTCGGCCGGTAGCTCGCAACCTCAGCCGGCTGCGCGTCGGCTTTTCAGTCCGCTGCGCGCTGGCCTCGAGTCGAGGCGCCGTCGGCATTCGCGGGCCCCGCTGCGTTGCGGTCGACCCATTGCGCGAACGCGACGAGGAATTTGCTCACGAATTCCTTCGTCGATTCCTTCGTGATGTTGCCCTGCGCATCGAAGAGGTCGCCGGCACCGCCGATGTACGCCTCGGGTTGCTGCATCGCCGGCATGTTGAGGAACACGAGGGATTGGCGCAGGTGCTGGTTCGCGCCGAAGCCGCCGATCGCGCCGGGCGACACGCTGATCACGCCGCACGGTTTTCCGTTCCATGCGCTCTTGCCGTACGGCCGCGACGCGATGTCGATCGCATTCTTGAGCACGCCGGGAACCGAGCGGTTGTATTCGGGCGTCACGAACAGAACCGCCTGCGCCTGCTCGATCCGTTCCTTGAATGCCTTCGACACCGCAGGCGGGTTCGCCTCGTCGTCCTGGTTGTAGAGCGGCAGGTTGCCGATCTCGACAATGTCGAGGTGAAGCGACGGGGGCGCCAGCTTCACGAGCGCTCTCGCCATCTTGCGGTTCAGCGATTCCTTGCGCAGGCTCCCCACGAGCACTGCGACGTTCCATTCGTTGTTCATCGTCTCCCCTTCGTGTCGAGCGGACCAATCGGACGCCGCCGCATGCGTTGCCGAGCGGCGGACGCATCCATGCCGTACGAGATGCGCGACGGTCGGAAGTTCCGGGCGCAATGCAGGACGGGCGGGAGGGCAAGCGTCGAATGTCATAATCACCGCGTCGGGGTGTAGCGCAGCCCGGTAGCGCGCTTGCTTTGGGAGCAAGATGTCGGAGGTTCGAATCCTCTCACCCCGACCATCCGGATACTGGCCCATCTTTCCGATCTGCACTTCGGATGCGTCGACGAAGCGCTGATCGAGCCGCTGCAGCGCGCGATTGTGGAGGCGGCGCCCGATGTCGTCGTCGTCTCCGGCGATCTCACGCAGCGCGCGCGGCCGCGGCAATTCCGCGAAGCGGCCGCGTTCCTGTCCTGCCTGCCCAAGCCGCAGGTCGTGGTTCCGGGCAATCACGACGTGCCGCTGTTCGATGTCCCGTCGCGCTTTCTGCGACCGCTCGCGCGCTATCGTCGCTATATCGGTCATGACCTCGAGCCCGTTTACGTCGATCGGGAACTGGCGGTGGTTGGCGTCAATTCCGCTCGTTCGCTGACGGTGAAGGGCGGTCGCATCAATGCCGAGCAGGTCGAGCGTGCATGCGCCTGTTTCGCCGCGGCCGGCGACGATGCGACACATGTCCTCGTCACCCACCATCCATTCGACGTTCCGCGAGGCCACGACACGCATGCGCGCATCGGCCGCGCGGCCATGGCGATGGAACGGCTCGCCGAGTACGGCGTCGATCTCTGCCTCGCCGGTCACCTGCACATCGGCCACGTCGCGCGCATGCTTCACGACGGCGACGCCAGCGGCGCATTGCTCGTTCAAGCCGGAACGGCGCTGTCCACGCGGGGCCGGGGCGAGGCGAATTCGTTCAACATCATCGAGATCGCGCGCGACGCGATTCGCGTCGCGCGTCACGAATGGCGGGCGCGGATCGGAAGCTTCGAAGTGGCCCGGTCCGAGCGGTTCGCAAGAAGCGGCACCCGATGGACAGCCGAATGAGCATGGACTTGCCGCACGTTCCATCGGACGAGCCGGTTGCTGCACGACAGGTGCAAGGCGCGTCGCGGAAGGCGGCACTCGAGGAGCGGATACGAGCCGAGCACCGCGCGACGCTGGTCGTCAACACGGCCTCGAGGCGCGGCCGACGCAGCTACGCGACAGCAAAGCATATGCTGTGCAAACGCGGGATCGTGTTGGACGCCGCCTACCCGGTGCGGGATCCGGCGCGACTTCCGAAGATCGTCGAGGAAGCGATCGCTCAGGGGGCCCGCTTCGTCGTCGTGGGCGGCGGTGACGGGACGATCAGCGCCGTCGTCGATCATTTCGCGCACAGGGACGTCGTTCTCGGCCTTTTGCCGCTCGGCACCGCCAACAGCTTTGCGCGAACGCTGGGGATTCCCCTGTCGCTCGACGCGGCGGTCGACGTGCTGGTCGACGGCCGGGTCGTGGACACCGATCTCGGAAAGATCAACGACGACTATTTTGCGAACGCGGCGGCGATCGGATTGCCGGCATCGATCGCACGCAACATGCCGGGTGCCCTGAAGCGCTCGCTCGGCAGGGTCGGCTATCTGCTCGTCGCCGTCGTACGATTGTGCCGCCATCGGCCGTTTCGCTGCCGGATCGTTCACGAGCACGATGCGCTTTCGATCGATTCCCTCGAGGTTCGCATCGCCAACGGGCGCTACCAGGGCGGCGTCCTCGTCGCTCGCAACGCGAGCGTCGAAAGCCGCGACCTCGTGATCCAGATCGTCAAAGGCATATCGCGCTGGACGATAGTCGGATTCTGGGCAAGAGCGCTGGTTGGGATCGCGCCGCGCGCCGATACGCTCCAGATCGTCAGATGCGCCCAGGCGACGATCGACACGGAGCCTGCACAGTATGTATCGATCGATGGCGAGGCCGCGACGCGGACGCCGATTCGCGCATCGGTCGCGCGCGAAGCGTTGCTGCTGATGGCGCCCCGCGAACGAAGCGATCTTCAATGACACCGCCGGCGCGGCACGTCCTCGCGGGTTCGATGATCGCACTTGCTGCTGCCGTCGTGTTCGGACTGATCGCCGCCGACATCGCGAACGCAGGCGCGCTTCGCGCACTCGACGTGCAGGTCGCGGACGCATTCGCGCGGCGCACGCTGCGCGGCGTGACGCGAACGATGGCATGGATCAGCGATCTGCACGCGACTGCGATCATCCTCGCGCTAGTCGCCGTTCTTGCACTGGCGATCGCGCGAAAACGAGAGTGGCATTGGCTCGCCTGCCTCGTTGTTGCCGTTCCCGGCGGCATGGCGCTCAACTGGCTCATCAAGCAGATCATTGCGCGTCCGCGGCCGCGCTTCCCGGACGTCGCAACGTTGACGAGCTACAGTTTTCCGAGCGGACACACGGCCGGCGCCGCGCTTTTCTACGGATTCCTCGCGGCATACCTGATCGCCCGCGTCAGGGCGCACGCCCTGCGGGCGATCGTCGGCCTCGTCGCGCTCTTCATGGTGGCGCTCGTCGGTTTCAGCCGGATCTATCTGCGCGTGCACTACGTGAGCGACGTCGTCGGCGCGCTGTTCGAGAGCATTGCGTGGCTTGCGCTGTGCCTCACCGCGATGGCGTACGCCGGGCAGCGTACCGGGCGGCGGCCCGGCGATGCTATCCGGGATCGAGCGTGAACAGTTCCTGCGCTCGCGCCACGCCCTTCATCGCGTAGCGGCCGAGGCTCACGAGGCGCTGCCGCGCGGGGCCTGCGGCATCGGCGAACGCGGACGACACGATGACCGGCTGCTCGAGCGAGCCGCAGAGCGCTTCGATCCGCGCCGCTTCGTTGACAGCCGGCCCGAGCACCGTGAAGTCGAGACGCCGCGGACTGCCGACGTTGCCGTAGAGCAGTTCGCCGAGATGCAGCGCGAGATGCGTGCCGGTCACCGGCAGCGCCGCGGCCGTGCGACGGGAATTGAGCTTCGCGATGCGCCGATGCTGCTCGCCCGCCGCGTCGAGCGCGCGGGCGCAGGCTTTCGTCGTGTCGTCATCGGGAAAGATCGCGAGGATGCCGTCGCCGATGAACTTCAACACATGCCCGCCGTGCTTCTCGATTGCCTCGACCTGCGCTTCGGCGTAGTCGTTCAAGAGCGCGAGCATCACGTCGGGGTTCACCGAGTCTGCGATGCGCGTGAAGCCGACGAGGTCGCTGTACCAGACGACGGCGGTGATCGGTGTCGCCCGTCCACGCACGATGTTGCCGGCGAGCACGCGCAGCGCCGCATCGCGACCGAGATACGTCGCGATCGCCGTGCGCGCCGTGCGGTGCGTCGTGTGCAGCATGAACGCGAGCGCGAGCGTCGGCAGGAGCTCGGCCAGCGCCTCGATCTGCGCGTCGCTGAAGCCGCCCGGCGCGTCGGTCAGCCACGACGACACGATGCCCTGGCCTTCACCGAAGCGCACGCTCTCGCCGATCGGCGTTGCGAATGCGATGTAATCGGTCGCGCCCTGGTCCTCGAAGCCGTCGAGGAGCGGAAATTCGCCGCGGCGATATGTGGTGTTGAGCCGCCGCCGCAGCCGCGGCCGGCCGCTTTCGGCGAGCGCGAAGAACGGGCTCCGCGTCCAGGACTCGTTGACGACGAAGCCTTCGGTGCGCGCGAACACTTCCTCGATGCCGCCCTTGCCGCGATTCCAGCGCACGCCGCGCCCGTCGTACGTCGGATCGAGCAAATCGTTCGCGACCGAGGCGCGGACGAGGCCGAAGCCAGCCGCCTCGAGGCGTTCGCAGAGGCCGGCCAGGATGTCGATTTCGGTCGCGCCGGCGAGCGCGCGATCGACGATCCATTCGCGCATTTCGACGGTGATCGGCAGGTGCAGGGTGGCAGCGGGGTCGTCGAGCATGCGCAATCTTAGCGCCAGGCCGCGCTTGCTCTATCCTTCGTTTCATGAGCCGGCGAGTTCGCCCCTCGCGTTTGCGCATTGCCTGCCGATGCATTGCAATGACCGTCGCCGTCGTGCTGTCGGGATGCGCGACCAATGCGCCGCCCGGCGCCCCCGAGCACGCGCACCTGACGGCCGCCGAAGGCCGGGCGCTCGTTTCGCGGCTGCTGCCGGCGGACCTCGCCGACCGGACCGGATGGGCGACCGACATTTTCGCGGCGATCACGGCGCTCGACATCGCGCCAACCGCCGAGAACGCGTGCGCCATCATCGCGATCGCCGAGCAGGAGTCGGGGCTGCGCGTCGATCCGCCGGTGCCCGGTCTCGCGCGGATCGCCTGGAAGGAGATCGAAGCGCGGCGCGAGCGCGCTGGCGTGCCGAAGATCGTCCTCGATGCGGCGCTCGCGCTGCCATCGTCGAACGGCAAGCGCTACAGCGAGCGCATCGATGCCGTCAGGACCGAGGGACAGTTGAGCGGCATCTACGACGACCTGATCGGCCGCGTGCCCTTCGGCCGCACATTCTTCGCCGAGCGCAATCCGGTGCGTACCGGCGGTCCGATGCAGGTCGCGGTCGCCTTCGCCGAAGCGCAGGTCGAAGCTGCGCCGTATCCGTATCCGATGTCCGGCAGCGTGCGCGACGAGGTGTTCACGCGCCGCGGCGGCATCTATTTCGGCACCGCGCATCTGCTGGACTATCGCGCGTCGTACGACCGCTATCTGTATCGTTTCGCCGACTACAACGCCGGCCGCTATGCGAGCCGCAACGCGGCTTTCCAGCGCGCCGTCAGCGAGGTCTCCGGGATTCCGCTCGCCCTCGACGGCGATCTGCTGCGCTACGACAGCGGCAAGCCATCGAGCGAGGCGGGCAACACGCAGATCGCGCTGCGCGTGATCGCCCCGCGACTTGGCATGAGCGAAGCGGAGATTCGCCGCGATCTCGCGCTCGGCAAGGCGGAAGCCTTCGACCATACGCGGCTGCATGCGCGGGTGTTCGCGCTCGCCGATGAAATGGGACGCAAACGGCAGCCGCGCGCGATCGTACCGACGATCGTGTTGTCGAGCCCGAAAATCACGCGGCGACTGACGACCGACTGGTTCGCGCACCGCGCCGGCGAGCGCTTTCGCGCGTGCCTCGCCCGTAACGACCATTGATGCCCGCTGTCGACCTCGACGCCTACCTCGACCGCATCGCCTGGACCGGCAGCAGGGAACCGACGTTGGCGACGCTCGCCGGTGTCCTGCGCGCGCACGTGCGGCGCATTCCGTTCGAGAACCTCGACGTGCTGCTCGGCCGCGGCATCGATCTCGATCTCGGCGCGCTGCAACGCAAGCTCGTTTGCGCGCGGCGCGGCGGCTATTGCTTCGAGCACGCGACGCTGTTCGCGGCGGCGCTCGAGGCGCTCGGCTTCGCGCCGGTTCGTCATTCGGCGCGCGTCGTGCTGGTGTTGCCGCGAACCGAAGTTCCGCGCACGCATATGTTCCTCACCATCGCGCTGCCCGAGGGCACGTTCGTGCTCGATCCGGGCTTCGGTGGCCTCGCGCCCGATCGGCCGGTGCCGCTCGCCGATGCCGCGCCGGCGAGCGGCGCAACGCATTGGATGGCGCACGACGGCGCGTACTGGGTGCTGAAAGCGCGCACCGGCGACAAAATCGTCGACTGCTGGGCCACGACGCTGGAGGTCGACAATGCGAGCGACTTCGCCGTCGCGAATTACTACACGTCGACGCACCCCGCGTCGGCGTTTCGCAATCGTCTGATGCTGCGCGCATTCGCCGGTGATGCGCGCGTCAGCGTGATGAATCGCAGCGTCACGATCGCCGATGGCACGGCATCGCGCACACACGAGCTCGCCGATCGGGCAGCGCTTCGCGCGCTGCTCGCCGAGCATTTCGGCTTCGACCTGCCGGAAGCCGAGACGATTCCCGTTCCGTCGATCGAGGAGTGGCGATGACCGGCGCGACGGGAATTGTTGGCGAGCCGAAGATCGACTGTCACTGCCACGTGCTCGATCCGGTGCACTTTCCCTATCGCGCCGACACGTTCTATCGCCCGAGCGGACAGGAAACGGGAACCGTGCGGCAACTGATGCAGATGCACGACGCGTACGGCATCCGCCACGGATTGATCGTCGGACCTAACTCAGGGTACGACGAGGACAACCGATGCCTGCTCGACGCGCTCGACCGCGGCGAGGGCCGCTACAAAGGCGTTGCAGTCGTCGCGAACGACATCAGCCGCGACGCGCTGGTGGCATTGCGCGACCGCGGCGTCGTCGGCGTCGCGTTCAATGCGACGCATCACGGCGTCGAGCGTTACCTCGCGTCAAGCGATCTGCTCGCACATCTGCACGCCCTCGGCATGTTCGTGTCGCTGCAGGTCTGGCAGGATCAGCTCGTCGTGCTCGCGCCGCTTTTCGAACGCGCCGGCGTACGGCTTCTGATCGATCACTGCGGACGTCCATCGCCCGATGCGGGGCTGCAGCAACCGGGATTCAAGGAACTGTTGCGACTCGGACGCTCGGGCCGGACATTCGTCAAGCTGTCGGGCTACGTGAAGTTCTCGCGCGAGCCGCATCCGTACGACGACATGCGACCGTATGTCGATGCGCTCGTCGATGCCTTCACGCCGGACGCCTGCCTCTGGGCGTCCGACTGGCCGTTCCTGCGCGCGCCGACACGCATCGACGTCGGGCCGCTTCTGGCGCTCGTCGAACGCTTCATTCCCGATGCGCGCGATCGGCGCAGGGTGTTGTGGGATACGCCGCGACGCGCGCTGGGCTTCGGGTAGAGTGTCCGCTTATAGACCGATCCGCATCGTGATCATGAAGCGTTACTCCTGCGCCGACATCCTCGGCGGCCGCGCGCCGCAGGATGCGCCTGTCGCGCTGCGCGGCTGGGTGCGCACGCGCCGCGACTCGAAAGCGGGCATTTCGTTCGTCCACGTTTCCGACGGATCCTGTTTCAATCCCGTCCAGGCCGTCGTGCCGAACACGTTGCCGAATTACGCCGACGAAGTTTTGCACCTGACCGCCGGCTGCGCGGTGGAAATCACCGGCAGCATCGTGCCGTCTCCGGCGAAGGGCCAGCCGTTCGAATTGCAGGCGAGCACCGTACACGTCATCGGCTGGGTCGAGGATCCCGATTCGTACCCGATCCAGCCGAAGCCGCACACGCTCGAATTCCTGCGCGACGTCGCGCATCTGCGGCCGCGCACGAACGTGATCGGCGCCGTGAGCCGCGTTCGCGATGCGATCGCGCATGCGATCCACGACTTCTTCCACCGTAACGGCTTCTTCTGGATCAACACGCCGATCATCACGTCGTCCGATGCCGAAGGCGCCGGCGAGCTTTTTCGCGTGTCGACGCTCGACCTCGTGAACCTGCCGCGAAACGCCGATGGTGCAATCGACCACGCGCAGGATTTCTTCGGCCGCGAGACGTTCCTCACCGTCTCCGGCCAGTTGAACGTCGAGGCGTACTGCCTCGCACTGTCGAAGGTCTATACGTTCGGCCCGACGTTTCGCGCCGAGAACTCGAACACGAGTCGCCATCTCGCCGAGTTCTGGATGATCGAGCCGGAGATCGCGTTCGCCGACCTCGCCGACGATGCATCGCTCGCCGAGGCATTGCTGAAGCACATCTTCCGCACGGTGCTCGACGAGCGGGCCGACGACATGGCATTCTTCGACGAGCGCATCGAGAAGGGCCTCATCGCGAAGCTCACCGGCATCGTCGATTCGCAATTCGTCCGGATGGATTACACCGAGGCGATCCGCGTGCTGGGCACGGCTGCGCAGAAGTTCGAGTTTCCCGTTTCCTGGGGGATGGATCTCCAGTCCGAGCACGAGCGCTACCTGTCCGAGACCTACGCGAAGAAGCCGGTGATCGTGATGAATTATCCGAAGGCGATCAAGGCGTTCTACATGCGCGTCAACGACGACGGCAGGACGGTTGCCGCGATGGACGTGCTCGCGCCCGGCATCGGCGAGATCATCGGCGGGAGCCAGCGCGAGGAGCGCCTCGACGTGCTGGACGCGCGGATGGACGAGGCCGGTCTCGACAAGGTGCACTACAGCTGGTATCGCGATCTGCGCCGCTACGGCAGCGTGCCGCACGCGGGATTCGGCCTCGGGTTCGAGCGGACGATCGCGTATGCGACCGGGCTCGCGAACGTCCGCGACGTCATCCCGTTCCCGCGCACGCCCGGCAACGCGCGCTACTGACGAACGCGCGCTACGGCCACGGCACGTAGCCGAAGCGGTCGTGGCCGAGGTAGGTGTAGTAGAGGCCGATCGTGCCGCGCGTCTGCGAGCTGTCGCCGACATCGGGATAGAACGCATCGCGCCGATTCAGCAGATAGCGCAGCGAAATTGCGTGCCTCTGGTAGACGCGCCAGGTGAACGATGCGTCGAGGCGCACGATGTTGTCGTGGCCGCCGCGCGCGGCAGCGCCGACGTTGCTCACGAAATACTCGCGTGCGGTGAGGTCGAGCGCGGCGCGGTCGCCGGCGATGAAGCGCAAGGCGACGAGACCCTGCGGCGAAACGCCGTAATGGTAATCGCGATCGGACGAGCTTCGCGTCGTGCCGACGGCCGTGTAGCCGACACCGCCGAGCACCGTTCCCTGCAGTGCGAAGACGTCCGAAAGCTTCCATTGCGCCGTCGTTCCGAGCGCAGCGGCGGTGCTCGACACACGGAAGGTCTGCGGCGAGATGTAGTCGTAGATGCCGTAGAGTCCCCACACGCCGCGATAGTCGTGGCCCGCTTCGTAGTCCTTGCCGAGCAGAAGGCCGCGCGTGAGCAGGCTTTCGGCGCCGTTCGCGCTCGACGCCGTCGCTTGCAGGCTGAAGTAATCGAACGGCCGCGCGTACGTGTAGCCGGGCTTGCCCGGCAAGCCGTAATCGATCGAATAGTCGATCAACGCCTCGTTCGGCTTGTCCTCCGCGGCCGACAGCCCGCTGCTGTTCTGGATGCGACGGCTCACGCCGACCTCGAGGCGGCTGAAGTAGATCGGATCGTTGCTCGGAAAGATCGTGCGGAAGCGATCGCCGAACGCGAGGCGATTGAATCCCACCGGAGGCGAAATCAGCGCCGCGGCGGTCTCGCGCCAGAACGGCGGCACGTTTTCGTGCTCGAGCGTCAGGTTCGACAGCCGGAACAGGATTTCGCCGAGGAAGCTGCCGCCGATGCCGGTGTTGATCTGGTCGTTGCGCGACGGCAGGCTGCGCTCGCCCGCGATCTCCCACAGCGCGCTTCCCGCGAACGTGTAGCCGAGCGCTTCCCAGTAATCGAGACCGGAAGCGCGCGCGAATCCCTGGTACATCGAGCCTGCATACGGATGACCGAGCTGATTGACCGTGAACGGGTCGCGGTCGACGACCCAGCTCGAATGCAGGTTGCGGCGGATCGTCGAGATGTTGCTCGCGAAATCGGTGCCGAGGACGTGGCGGTCGAACTGGTTCAGCAGGGCCTCGAAGCCGAGGATCTCGAGGGCCGGGATCGCATAGCTCTTGTTCGCGTCGATGCGCGCCGCTGCCGATTGCGCCTGCGCGCCGCTTGCCGAGTGCGGTACCGATTCGGCGGATACCTGCGGCAAGTCGACGCTCGTCGCGACGGCCGCATGCGGCGCGTCGGCTTCGCGGGCGGCCGCCCACAGCGC
The DNA here is from genome assembly GCA_025925475.1 of Burkholderiales bacterium. Lineage (GTDB taxonomy): Bacteria > Pseudomonadota > Gammaproteobacteria > Burkholderiales > Casimicrobiaceae > VBCG01. Next base: position 11,196 of record JAICLP010000032.1, read on the forward strand.
GGGGAGATCGCGCGGTTGCTCGCCGTGCGCGGGTGCCGCCCCGGACAACGCGACGGCCAGGACGACACCGAAGCCGGCGCGCCGCGGGGCCGGCCGCATCATGGAACGCGTTGGTGCCGCTCGATCATTTCGCGCGGAAGGTAGCGCGCGAGAACTCGTCGAACGTCAGCATGCCGTCGTGATTCGTGTCGAGCTGATCGAAGATCTTGTGCGCTTCGGCATCCTGTGACGCGTTGGCGGCGCTCGTGGCGGTCGCATTGCCGGCCGTGCCGTTCGATGTCGCCCCCGTTGCCGTCGATGTCGGATTCGAGGGAGGCGCCGTCGGCGAGGACGGCGTAGCCGCCGAAGGCATCCCGGACGGCGTGCTCGGCGACGATCCCGCAGTGGTCGCGGCACCGGTCGACGAAGGCGTCGATTGCGCGAGCATCGTGCCGGCGTTCGACGACGCCGAGCTCGCATCGGAGGTAGTTGCGCAGGCAGTGCCCGCCATCGTCATGATGGCGGCCGCGCACGCGGTGACGAGTTGCCGCTGGAAAGCGTTCATGGAGTGGTTCCTTTCGGATGGACGACGGCAGGAGGCGCCGGCGATGACCCAACCGCTCATGCAAGGAACCTGCCGGATGGCAACGCAATGATTTCCATGGGCGCGCCGGTCACGGTTGGACGCGCGCGCCGACACGTCGTGTAGCGCGTGCCGCGCGCGTAGGAGAAACGCCGAAGCGGAATTGCGCGTGACGCCCACAACTGGCGCCGCAGACGCAGGCGGGGCCGCTTTCCATTTCGTCCCCGGATGACCGACAATGCGCTGCCTGCGACCGTCACGGAGAAGCAAGAATGCAAAAGGCGTTGTGGAGTTGCGTCGTCGCGTGCGTGCTCGTCGCCGGCTGCGCAGCGATGCATCCTCGGACCGAGCGCGAGGCGAGGCAGAAGACCTGCGAAGGCAGCGGCGAATGCGTCGTCCGGGTGCGCGTCGACTGCGACCGCTTCTACGGTTGCGAGCTGTCGGTCGACTATGACCTCGTCGTCGTCGAAGGTGCGGGCAAGCGCACGGACATCGTGTGGCGTCTCACTGGCGACAGCGGCGCGCGATTCGCCACGAACGGCATCGTCGTCCCGAGCAGCGATTTCGAATGCGCGGCGCGCGCGGAGACGCGCGAGTTCGCGTGCAGCGACAAGCATCCCGAATTCGGCATCTTCAAGTATCGGGTGAACGTCACGGTCCCGTCGAGCCTGTTCGGCCCGCGCGGCGTGCCGTCGCTCGATCCGTGGATCGTGAACCGCTGATCGTCGGGCGACGCAGCGTTTTGGCCGCGCTTCGCGGCTCCATCATCTGCAGGGAGGAACGATGCACACGCGAGCAGTGTGGACGGCCGCCGCGGCGGTTTTCGTGCTGGTCGGTTGCGCAGCGGAGCACAGGCGAGGCCCGGGTGGCGGCAGCGAATCGAGTACGCCATGTCGGGGTGCAAGCTGCACCATCATCGTCAACCTCGATTGCAGCCCTATGCCTTGCCGCGCAATAGCGGATCCGAAAAGGCTGGAGGTCGAGCCGCCCGGCGGGGCCAAGGTGATTCATTGGAAATTGCAGGGGCAGCCCGGTTACGCCTTCGCCAACGAGCCGGTGCAGTTCGCACCCGGCGCTCCCCTGCAGTGCACCCGTCCTGGCGAGGGCAAGACGGAAGTGACCTGCGTCGACAATCATCACGCGCCGGGGACCTACGGTTACACGCTCGCGGTGGTGAAAACGGGCGACCCGACATCGCGCATTCCCGTCGACCCGTGGATCATCAATCGATGAGCGCGCAGGGCCGCCCCAAGCGCGAATTGCACCCCCTGGGGGGCAGCGAAGCGGCGCAGCCGCGAGCGTGGGGGGATCGTACAAGCGCGCAGGGCCGCCCCAAGCGCGAGCGCGCGCTAGGTTCGCTGCGCCAACGGTTCCCGAAGTTCAGCGGCGAGCCACGCGCGCACCTCGCGCATCGCCTCGTCGTAGTCGAGGTTGCGCCCGGCCGCTTCCGCGCTCGCGTACGCCGGTCCGAGCGCGGCCGCACTTCGCGTCATCAGCGGGCGCAGGAACGCCTCGTCCGCCGGATCGCGATGCAGGCCGGTGCTCGCCGCATGCGCTTCGGCCGCGCCGTAGATGCGCGCCGCGCGTGGAAAGTCGCCACGGGCCGCGGCGAGGCCGGCCGACACCTCGAGCACCGACAGAAGCGTCGGCTTCGATCCGATTTCGTCGGCGATCGCAAGTGCCTCGATCAGCATCGGCACGCAGTCGCCGGCCTCGCGCGTGATCGTCGCCATCGCAAGATTGAGGAGGCCGAACGCAAGGCTTTCGCGGTCGCCTGTTTCGCGTGCGAGCTGCAGCACCCGCTCGTAGAGTGGAACGGCCTTTTCGACCTCGCCCTGCATCCGGTGAAGTTGCGCCATCGCGTTGAGCGCTGCGGCGAGGTCGTGCTTGCTGTCGAGCTTTTGCGCGAGCTCGAGCGCTTCCTCGAGATGGCGTCGCGCCGCCGCGGCATTGCCTTGTCCGAGGCACGCCATTGCGAGCGGTTGCAGCGCCGCGCCGATCCGCTCGGGATCGTCGAGGTGGCGCGCCATCGCGAGGCTTTCCTCGAGATAGGCCTGGCCTTCGCGGTAGCGCCCCATGTAGCACGCGATCTGTCCCGTCTCGTAGAGCGCGCGGCAGCGCAGCAGGCTGGCTTCGCCCGTGCGCGTGCGCGCAAGCGCCTCGACGCCGAGGCGGTAGCCGAGGCCGGGAAGGCCGCGATTGATCCAGTAGAACTTGAGCGCGACGAGCCGGAGACCCGCATCGACGCCATCGCCGGCATCGGCGCACCACGCATGGGCTGCGAGCAGGTTCTCGCGCTCGCCGTCGATGCGGGCGAGCCATTCGCCCTGATCCGAGCCGAAGAAGCCCGGCGCGGCGCGTTCGGCAAGATCGACGTAATGCCGCACGTGCCGGCCGCGGACCGCGGGCGTCGCACCGGCTTCGTCCAGTCGGGCCGCCGCATATTCGCGCACCGTTTCGAGCATGTGATAACGGGCGCCGCCGACGTTCAGCACGACGAGCGACTTCTCGATCAGGCGTGCGAGCACGTCGAGCACGTCGGCCTCGGGCAATGCGTCGTCGGCCGCGACCTTCTCGGCGGCTTCGAGCGTGAATCCACCCGCGAAGACCGATAGCCGCGCGAAGAGCGCCTGCTCGGTCGGCGACAACAAGTCGTGGCTCCAGTCGATCAGCGCCCGCAACGTCTGTTGCCGCGGGAGCGCGGCCCGGTCGCCGACCGTGAGCAGACGAAATCGGTCGTCGAGGCGCGCCGCGATGTCCTGGACCGCCAATGCGCGCGCGCGCGCCGCCGCCAGCTCGATTGCGAGCGGAATGCCATCGAGACGGCGGCAGATGTCGCCGATGTGCGCAACGTCGCGTTCGGTCGGCGCGAACGATGGCTGCACCGCCGTTACCCGATCGATGAACAGGCGAACGGCATCGGAATCGCCTCTCGTCGTCGACGCGCCGGCGTCGCGCTGATCGTGAACCACGAGCGGCGCGAGCGAGTACACGACTTCGCCGCGGACGTTCAGGCGCTCGCGGCTCGTGGCGAGCAGCGTCACGTTGCGGGTCGAACGCAGGATACGGGCGGCGAGCTCGGCGCACGCCGCGATCAGATGCTCGCAGTTGTCGAGCACGAGCAGCAACGTGCGCCCGGCGCAGTGCCGCACGAGCGTGTCGACGAGCGGCCGGCCGGGCTCCTCGATGATGCCGAGCGCTGACGCCGCCGCTTGCGCCACGAGCCGCGGATCGGCGAGCGGTGCGAGGTCGACGAGCCAGACGCCGTCCGCGAATTCGTCGACCATGCCGGCTGCGACCTGCAGCGAAAGCCGCGTCTTGCCAAGGCCTCCCGTGCCGACGACGCTCACGAGACGCGAGGTTCGGATGCGCGCGGCGACTTCGTTCAGCTCGCGCTCGCGTCCGATGAACGACGTCGGCTGCTGCGGCAGGTTGTTGGGGATCGCCTCGAGCGAGCGCAGCGCCGGGAAGGCGGCTCGCAGCGGCGGACGGACGACCTGGAAGATGCGCTCGGGTTCCGCGAGGTCGCGCAGGCGAACCGCTCCGAGGTCGAGCAGCGCTGTCTCGCGCGGCAGGCGCCCGGCGATCAGGTCGGCGACCGCCTGCGAGACCAGCAACTGGCCGCCATGCGCCGCACTCATGATCCGCGCTGCGCGGTTGACCGCGCTGCCGAAATAGTCGTCGTCGCGACGCTCGACGACGCCGGCGTGGATGCCGCAGCGAACGCGCAAGGGGAGGCCGCCGGTGGCCTGCGGATCGTCGAGTTGCAGCAGCAGCTCGACGGCCGCCATGACGCCGGCAAGCGGATCGCCGAACGCCGCATGCAGCCCGTCGCCCGTGGTCTTCACGAGCACGCCACCGTGCGCCTCCACGCTTCTCCGGGCAAGCGCATCGTGGCGCGCAAGCGCTTCGCGCATCCGGGCGGGCTCGTCCTCCCACAGCCGCGTGCTGCCCTCGATGTCGGTGAACAGGAACGCCGTGACGGCCGCTGCGTCTTGCAACGATCGGGTCCTCGCGCGATGAGTCGACTGTACTGTACGGCACCCCTCGCGCCGCACCAAGCGGCGGTATGATCCCCCGGTTCACCACCCCCACGCGCCCGTAGCTCAATCGGATAGAGCACCGGCCTTCTAAGCCGGCGGTTACAGGTTCGAGTCCTGTCGGGCGTGCCTTTCGCACGCTCGTCGCGCGGACGTCTGACACGTTTCGTAACACACGCTCGTCGGCACGCGTTGACTTGCTCCGCGAAATGGCGTTCCATTCAGCGGTCGTCGCGCACGGGTTCACTGCAATGTCGTGCGATGACGATGTGAAAGCCCCGTTTCGAATCGAGAGGGCCACCGGAGGAAGTCGCATGCCGGCACTCGAAAGAGCCGTTCCGACGACGCCATGCGGCGCGTTGCCGTTGCCTCGCCTGCAGGCATGGCGCCGTTCGCTCGCGGTCACGGTCGATCTCGCGAGCGCGCTCATCGCATTCAGCGGCAAACCGCCGAACGCCGCGTAATCATTCTTCGCTCCCGCTGCCGGGAGCCAATCGATCACCGCTCGTACGTGCGTCCGATGCGTCGCGTGTCGGTCGCGTTGCGCCGGCGGCCCGTTCCCCTGCGTCTTGCCAATGGAGATCACGTCATGGGTTCCCGATCGTTACCAAGCATTCGCAAGTCGATGCACGTCGCCGCCGCGGTTGCGGCGCTGCTGGGCCTTGCCGCAACTGCCGATGCGCGCGTGACGCGCATCATCGTCGACCAGACGATTGCCAACAGCCCGACCGGCCAGGACATTCAATACGACACGCTGATCGGGCGCGCCTTCGGTGATCTCGATGCGAGCGATCCGCACAACACGCTCATCACGGACATCGCGAACCCGCTCGCGCAGGACGGCAACGGCCACGTGCAGTACGTCGCGAGCTTCACGATCATCGCACCGCACGACCTGTCGCAGACGAGCGGCCTCGTCTGGCACGACGTGCCGAATCGCGGGGGCAAGGTCTCGTTCACGCCCGATCTGCGCAACGCGCACGACATGCAGATCGACAGCGGCTGGCAAGGCGACAACGCCGGCGCGACGGCGCTGCCGCCGAATCCCGCGTCGCTTTCGACGATCACCCCGGTCAATCACGAATGGGTGAAGACACCGGTGCTGACCGGCGTGACGGGCCGGCTTCTCGGTCGCATCGTCAATCGGAGCGGAATGGCAGGCGCACCGCTCAACGTCATGGGCAACCCGATCCCGTACTTTCCGGCGAACGTCGACGACAACAGCGGCGACACGCTGACGATCCATACCGCAGAGACGGTCAACGGTCAGATCACCGAAGGCGGCATCGTGCCGAACGGCGACTGGATGTATTGCGGCGGTGGTACGTTCGCGGCGCCGCTGCCGGTGACGACGCTACCGGTCGATGTCTGCATGCGCAACGGCTTCGATGCGACGAAGCTCTACCAGCTCGTCTACACGGTCAAGGATCCGTACGTGCTCGGCGTCGGCACCGCGGCGTTTCGCGACGTGCAATCGTTCTTCCGCTACGAGCAGCACGACGATTTCGGCACGGCCAATCCGCTCGCCGGTGCGATCAGGTGGGCGGTGGTTCGCGGCGTCTCGCAGTCGGGCAACTTCACGCGCCATTTCATCTTCCTCGGCATGAACCAGGACGAGAAGGGACGCATCGTCCATGACGGAGCATGGCCGCTCATCGCGGGAAGGCGGGTCGCGAACAATTCGCGCTGGGGCCAGCCCGACGGCGTGCTCGAGCTCTACCAGATGGGCAGCGAGGGTCCGCAGTGGTGGCATTCGTTCCCCGATCAGGTGCGTGACGTGCATCCCGGCGGCATCCTGACCCGCTGCAACGTCACGAACACGTGTCCGAAGATCATCGAGACGTTCGGCGGCGCCGAAGTGTTCTCGCTCAAGATGACGCC
>JAICLP010000114.1 GCA_025925475.1 Burkholderiales bacterium
GGCATCGCCGAATCGTAGTGGCTGCCGGCAATGTCGAGGGGACCCTCGATGCCGTGCAGCACGACGGCAACCGGGAATGCCCCGTTGTCGCGGGCGAGGTCGGGATTGCCCGCGAGCGGAGGGTAAAGGCCGGGTTGGCCGTGGCCGTCGGGGCCATGGCACGTCGCGCAGTTCTGCGCGTAGAGCGGCTGGCCGTCGGCCGTGGTCGTCGCGCCCGATGCCTGCGCCGGGGTGGCAGCGGGTGGCGCGTCCTTGCCGAGGTACGTCGTCAGGTACGAGACGAGCCGCTCGTCCTCCTCCTTCGTCGCGGTCAGCCCGTAGTCGTGCATGCTCGCGATCACCGCCTTCCACTGCGCCGGCAGCAATCCCTTCGCATCGACGACGTATTGCAGGTCGTGGCACGTTCGGCACTTCGCGTAGACCAGGTCGGCGCCCGGACCATCGGGAAGTCGAATCTCCGCCGCCGGTGCCGCCGCAGCAAGCAGCATCGAACCCGCCGCGAACGCGACAGCGGCAAAGCGCATCGCGCTCAAGCGACGGTAAATGCGACGCGATCGACGCCGTGCCAGTCCCATCCGCCGGGGTTCCAGGTCGCGAGCCCGTCGATCGGCTGGCTGCGGCCCCATGCATCGATCGCGCGCACCCACACCTCGTGCGGTCCCGGATCGAGCTCCACGCGCCGCTGCCAGTGATACCACGCGTAGGGCCCGTCGGGCGCAGCGAACTCCGTCTCCTGCCAGGATTTGCCCTGGTCGACCGATACGCGCACCGACGTCAGCGGCACGACGCCATCGTTCCAGGCGACGCCCTTCAGGTCGACGGCGCCGCCGCGCACGGTTTCGTTCGCGAGCGGCGAAAAGACGACGCTCATGACGGCGAAGCCGTAGGTCGGCGTGCTGTTCTGCTGCGTCAAGTCCTGTGTCGTGAACTTGCCGGGCTCGACCGGGCGGATCGGCATCCGATAGGTCTTCTGCATGATTGCGCTCGGCGATTCCTCGGCCGTGTACAGCAGGTCGGTCAGCCACTTCACATTCATGTTGCCGTAGTAGCCGGGAATGATCAGCCGCACCGGGCCGCCGTGGATCGCCGGGATGGCCTCGCCGTTCAGCTTCAACGCAAGAATCGCGTCGTCGAGCTGCGGCGCCGTGAGCTTGTAGCTCTTGATCATGTCCGCGCCGCCGGGCACCGGCGGCACGTCCTTTCCGTTCGCCGTCAGGTAGTGCGCATGCTCGTCGACGCTCAGTTCGAGGCTCTTCAAAAGCGGCATCAACGGCACGCCTTCCCAGACGAGGTTGCCCATGCCGCCGTGCTTCCAGCCGGACCCCGGCGTCTTCGCCTTCGCCCAGTAATACGATCGGCCGTTGCCGGCGCATTGCATCACCGATGTGCGCTTGACTTGCTCCATCTTCGCGAGGTCGGCGACGCGGATCGTCTTCGGCCGCTGCACGAGGCCCGACACGAGCATCGTCCATTCCTCGGTCGTCTTCGCGTCCATCGGGGCGGTCGTCGCGGCCCAACCTCCGTCGGCGTCGACCGGGAAATGCAGGCGGTTGTAGAGGATCTCCTTCGGCGTGAAGTGCGGCTCGCGCAAAAGCGCGAGCGGCGTCTCCATCACGCCGAGCTTCGCGTTGTGGACGATCATCTGCGAGCTCTTGCCGGCGATGATGCTCGGCGCGCTCGGCGTTTCGGCGTCGGCGGCGTAGGCCAGCGAAATCGCGTCCGGCCACCTTGCGAGGCCCGTTGCGCCCGCCATGCCGGCGAGCTTCAGGAACGTGCGGCGATCGACGTGCATCGGATTCTCCTCCTCGGCGCTGGCTGCGCTCGCTGGACTGCGCGCCGCGCTTCGCGGCTGATGCGCCCAGCGACGTCCTGCACGCTCTTTCGCTGCGACGCGGATGCGGTTCCGAAGTTCAGCCGGCTACTGCACCGAAAGTCCGCGTTCGGCCGCGACGTCGCGCAAGCGATCCGGATAGTCGGTGATGATACCGTCGACGCGCATGTCGATCAGCCGCCGCATGTCGTCGCGCTCGTCGACGGTCCACGGCAGGAGGGCGATGCCGCGCGCGTGGGCATCGGCGACCAGCGCCGGGGTCAGATTGCGCCAATACATCGACCACGTGCCGCACCCGGCCGCCGCGACGAGCGCGGGCACCGACGCGTAGTCGGCGTCCCGCAGACCCGCATGCCACGGCGAGCGCCCGTCGGCGTTCGTCCCCATCGTGTTCATGCCGGCAGACTCGATCGTCAGGCACGACGTCGGCATGCGCGGCGCGATGCGCTTCACCTCGCGCAGCGTCCGCCAGTCGAACGACTGGATCGTCACGCGGTCGTCGAGCTTCGCTGCATGCACTTCGTCGAGGATCACGCGCACGAACGTCACGGCGTCGACCGTATCGCCGGCGTTGTCGGGCGTCATCTTCGTTTCGATGTTGAGCCGCACCGGCTTCTTCGCCGCGGCGACGACCTGCAGCAGCTCGCGCAGCGTCGGGAAGCGCTCGCCGTCGACCGGCTGCTGGTCCGGGAACTGCCGCGCGTATTTCGTCGCCGGATTCAGGCGGCCGACGTCGTATTGCCGCAGCTCGTCCCGCGTCAGCGAATGAATCGACGGCCCGGGTGCCGAGAGCCAATGGCCGCTCGCATCGCGGACGAGCTCGGGGACGAGGTTCGGGTTGTGACTGATGACCGGGACGAGATCCTTCGTGACGGCGATGTCCGTCTCGATCGTCGTGACGCCGATCGCCAGCGCGCGTCGAAACGCGGCGAGCGTGTTCTCCGGCGCAAGCCCCCGCGCGCCGCGATGGCCTTCGAGGTCGAATGCGAATGGAGCCGACGCGTGCAGCAAAGCTGCGGCAAGCGCCAACGCGACGAGCGTGCGTGCTTGCCGGGTCATCTCAATGCACGATCGGCCTTGAGCTCGCCGGCCTTGTACTTCGCCGTATGCGGGTCGGCACCGGCCACGTGCGTCTTACACGCGATGCAGCAGGATCGTGACGAGCAGCGACGAATCGGCCAGCGCCTCGAGTGCGTGCGGCGCCTCGTCGGCTAGGTACAGCATGTCGCCGGCAGCGAGCGTCTGCGTGCGGCCCGATGCGGTGAAGGCGACGGCGCCCTCGATGCACTGGACGATCATCGTGCCGGCCGCCGTGTGCTGCTGGATCGACTTTCCGGACGGAAGCGCATAACGAAAGACCTGCAGGTGCTCGGTCCGGATCAGGAGCTCCGAATCCTGCTCGGTGATCTCGCGGCCGAGCGGCCGCACGTCGATGATCTCGTTCGGGGCTGCGTGCGGGATCGCCATCGTCGCTCTCCGCTCACTCGTCAGGCTTCGCCGCCATCCGGTTCATCGTGTCGATCGCGAGGCTCGCATGTGCGTAGGCGGCACCCGCGCGCATTTCCGCGGCCACCCAGATCGCCTCCATGACTTCCTGCTCGGTCGCCCCCTGCTTTCGCGCCTCTTCGGTGTGGCCCCGGATGCAGTAGGGGCACTGTGTGACGTGCGCGACGGCGACGGCGATCAGCTGTTTCGTCTTCGATGGCAGCGCGCCGTCGGCGAACACCTTCTGGCCGAATGCGCGAAACGCCGCGTAGGCTTCGGGCGCCAGCTCGCGGCGCTTGGCGTGGATCTCGCGCGAAGTTTCAGGATAGAGCGGATGTTCCATGCGCGTCTCCCGGCGGTTACGTTTCATGTGCAGGCGACCGGTAGGTGCCGGGCACCGTTGCGAACGCGATCGACAGGCGGTTCCAGCCGTTGATCGCCACGATCGCGAGCGTCAGGTCGACGAGCGATTTCTCGTCGAAATATTCGCGCGCGTCGTTGTAGTCTTCCTCCTCGATCGGCGCATCGGCAACGAGCGTGACCGCCTCGGTCCACGCGAGCGCCGCGCGCTCGCGCTCGGAGAAGAACGGCGTCTCGCGCCACGCCGACAGCGCGTAGAGGCGCTGCTCGGTCTCGCCGTGCGCGCGCGCATCCTTCGTATGCATGTCGATGCAGTACGCGCAGCCGTTCAGTTGCGATGCACGCGTCTTGACGAGCTCGAGCAGCGACTGCTCGATGCCGCACTGGCGAAGGTACGCTTCGAGGCCGCGCATCGCCATGTAGGCTTCGGGCGCGACTTTGGGGAAGTTGATGCGTGGGGGCATGGGCATTAGTTTCGGTGGTCACCTACTCGCACGATCTTCATGGTGTTGGTACCGCCGGACTTTCCCATCGGCTCGCCGATCGTCAGCACGATCAGGTCGCCGCGCTGCACGTACGACTGCGCGAGCAGCAGCTCTTCGGCTGCGCGCAGCACCTCGTCGCGATCGGTGCTTTGCTCGAGGAAGAGGGAGGTCACGTTGCGCAGCAGCGCCATCCGCCGCTGCGTCTCGACCTTCGGCGTGATCGCGAAGATCGGGCAGCCGCAGTTGTGTCGCGACATCCAGAGCGCCGTCGACCCCGATTCGGTCAGCGATGCGATCGCCTTCACGCGCAGGTGGTAGCCGGTGAAGAGCGTCGCCATCGCAATCGACTGATCGATGCGCGTGAACGTGCGATCCATGAAGTCGCGATCGAGTTGCACCGGATCGGACTTCTCGGCCTCGATGCAGATCTGCGCCATCGTCTCGACCGTTTCGACCGGAAAGCGGCCGGCGGCGGTTTCGGCGGACAGCATCACCGCGTCGGTACCGTCGAGCACCGCGTTCGCGACGTCGGACACTTCGGCGCGCGTCGGCACCGGGTTGTGGATCATCGACTCCATCATCTGGGTCGCGGTGATCGTGAGCTTGTTGTGCTCGCGCGCCGCGCGCAGCATCCGCTTCTGCAGGCCCGGAACCGCGGCGTTGCCGACTTCGACGGCCAGGTCGCCGCGCGCGACCATGATGCCGTCCGACGAATCGATGATTTCCTCGAGCGCGGGAATCGCCTCGGCGCGCTCGATCTTCGCGATCAGCATCGCCTTGCCGCCCGCGGCGCGCATCAGCTGGCGCGCCATGTACATGTCTTCCTTGCTTTTCGGGAACGAGACGGCGAGGTAGTCGGCCTCGAGCAGCGCCGCCGTCTTCATGTCGTCCATGTCCTTTGGCGTCAGCGTCGGCGCGGTGAGCCCGCCGCCCATCCGGTTGATGCCCTTGTTGTTCGACAGCACGCCGCCCAGCACGACGCGCGTGACGATGCGCGGACCGTCGACGGTCTCGACCTCGAGCTTGATCAGCCCGTCGTCGAGCAGCAGCACTGATCCAGGTCCGACGTCATTGACGAGCTCGCGATAATCGAGCCCGACGCGCGTTGCATCGCCGCTTTCGCATTCGGCGTCGAGGATGAATTTCGCGCCGGGGACGAGCTCGACCTTGCCCTCCGCGAACTTGCCGATGCGGATCTTGGGGCCCTGCAGATCGGCCATGATCGCGACTTCGCGACCCTGCGACCGTGCGACCTCGCGCACGAGCCGCGCACGCTCGACATGGTCGGCCGCCGCGCCGTGCGAGAAGTTGAGGCGCACGACGTCGACGCCGGCGGCGAGCATTCGCTGCAGCACCTCGGGCTTGCTGCACGCGGGCCCGAGGGTCGCGACGATCTTCGTCGAGCGCGGCATCGGTCGCGGCGTCATGATCCGCGATACCGGCGACATGGTCGAGCCGCGTCAGCCACGCGCACGCTCGCGCGCTTCGCGGCCGCGCTCCTCGAGGACCTCGAGCGCCGGCAGCTTGCGGCCTTCGAGGAATTCGAGGAATGCGCCGCCGGCGGTGGACACGTAGTCGATGCGGTCGGTGACGCCGAACTTCGCGATCGCGGCAAGCGTATCGCCGCCACCTGCGATCGAGAACGCGGCCGATGCGGCGATTGCATCGGAGAGCGCGCGCGTGCCCTCGGCGAACGCATCGAACTCGAAAACGCCGACCGGCCCGTTCCAGACGATCGTGCCGGCATTCGCAATCAACGGCAACAGCATCGCGATCGTCGCGGGCCCGATGTCGAGGATCAGGTCGTCGTCTTCCACCGCTTCGACGGGCTTCACCGAGGCACTCGCGTCGGCGGCAAAGCGCTTCGCGCAAACGACGTCGACCGGCAACGGGACCTTGTCCGGGAACTCGTCCTGAATCGCGCGCGCCTCGGGGACGAGCTCGGTTTCCGCGAGCGATCGTCCGATTCGTGCACCTGCCGCCAGCAGGAACGTGTTCGCGATGCCGCCGCCGACGATCAGCGTGTCGACCTTCGCGGCGAGCGCGCGCAGGATCGTGAGCTTCGTCGACACCTTCGCACCGCCGACGATGGCGACGAGCGGTCGCGCCGGATTCTCCAGCGCGCGGCCGAGCGCGTCGAGCTCGGCCGTGAGCAACGGACCGGCACAGGCGATCGGCGCATAGCGCGCCATCGCGTGCGTCGTCGCTTCGGCACGGTGCGTTGCCGCGAACGCGTCGTTGCAGTAGACGCCGCAAAGCCGCGCCATCTGCTTCGCGAGCTCGGAATCGTCGGCCTTCTCGCCGCGGTTGACGCGGCAGTTCTCGAGCATCACGAGATCGCCGCTCGTGAGCTCGCTGTGCCAGGCGCCACCGTTGACCCAGTCGCGGACCAGCATCACCTCGCGGTCCATCAATTCGCCGAGCCGCGACGCGACGCCTTCGAGCGTGTCGGCTGGCGTCAGCTGCCCCTCGGTCGGGCGGCCGAGATGCGACGTCACCATCACCGCCGCGCCGCGCGACAGTGCATCGCGAATGCCAGGAATCGATGCGCGAATGCGCGTGTCGTCGGTGATGCGTCCGTCGTCGTCGCGCGGAACGTTCAGGTCGGCGCGGATGAAGACGCGCTGATCGGCGACCGCGACGTCCGCGAGACGCAACAGATCCATGCCCGTTACTTCGCGGCCATGAGGGCCATCGTCACGTCGAGCATGCGGTTCGAGAATCCCCACTCGTTATCGTACCAGCTGCATGCCTTGACGAGACGGCCCGACACCTTCGTCAGCGTCGCATCGAACGTCGACGACGCGGGATCGTGGTTGAAGTCGACCGACACCAGCGGCTTGTCGTTGTAGCGAAGAATTCCACCGGACAGCGGTCCCGACTCCGACGCCTTCCTCATGATGGCGTTCACTTCGTCGACGCTCGTGTCGCGCGCGGCGATGAACGAGAGATCGACGAGCGACACGTTGATCGTCGGCACGCGGATCGCGTAGCCGTCGAGCTTGCCGGCGAGCTCGGGCAGCACGAGGCCGAGCGCCGAGGCGGCACCGGTCTTCGTCGGGATCATGCTCATCGTCGCCGAGCGTGCACGGCGCAGGTCCTCGTGGTAGACGTCGGTGAGCACCTGGTCGTTCGTGTACGCATGCACGGTCGTCATCAATCCGTTCTGGATGCCGATGCCGTCGTTCAATGCCTTCGCGAGCGGCGCCAGGCAGTTCGTCGTGCACGACGCGTTCGAGATCACCGTGTCGGACGCCTTCAGCAACTGCTGGTTGACGCCGTAGACGATCGTCGCGTCGACGTCCTTGCCGCCCGGCGCCGAGATGATGACCTTGCGTGCGCCGCCTTTCAGATGCGCCGACGCCTTCTCCTTCGTCGTGAAGAAGCCGGTGCACTCCAGCACGACGTCGACGCCGAGCGCGCCCCATGGCAGCTGCGCCGGATCGCGCTGCGCGAAAACGCGGATGCGATCGCCGCTGACGACGATCGCATCGCCTTCGACGTCGACCTTGCCCGGAAACCTGCCGTGCGCAGTGTCGTATTGCGTCAGGTGCGCGTTGATTTGCGGGCTGCCGAGGTCGTTGATCGCCACGATCGCGAGATCGTGCTTCCTGCCGTCCTCGTAATGGGCGCGAAGGATGTTGCGGCCGATGCGGCCGTAGCCATTGATGGCAACCTTGATCGTCATGCCGACTCCTCTTCGTCGTGTTGCGCGCGTGCGCCTGCGGCAAGCGGCGTGCGCGCCGTCTTCGTCAATGCACCATCTCGCCGTCCGGGTTGTTCGAACCCCCCCACGCTCGCGGCATCGCCGCTTCGCCGCTTCCCTTGGGGGTGGAACTCGCGGGACGGGGCGGCCCGTCACCGCTCGCGCACGTCTCACAGGCGCGGATCAGCGCATCGATGTCGGGGAATCCATAGCCGGCTTCGACGAGGGGCATGCCGTCCCATTCGAAAGGTTGCTCGACGAGCAGCGCACCGCGCAGCTCTTCGTAGAACGCGCGCGCCCCCTTGTTCGCGGCGATCACCCAGACGATCAGCCCATGCGCGCCGTGGTCACGCTGTGCACTTGCGACCGCGTCGACCAGCCTGCGTCCGATGCCGATGCGCTGGCGGTCACGCCGCACGTACACCGCCGACAGTTCGGCATCGAGCGCGTAGCGGGGTTCCTCGAGCATGTTGCCGGCGCCGAAACCGACCACTACGCCATCGTCGTCGGCGACGAAAACGCTCGTCGTGTTCGGCGACGCCGACAGCACGCGATTCCACAGCGCCGTGCTCGCGTCGACGTCCATCGCGTCGAGGTAAGCGTCGGGGATCATGCCGCGATAGGTCGTTCGCCAGCAGTCGATGCGAACGCGTGCAATCGCCTGCGCATCGTGGGTGCTCGCCCGGCGAATCGCAATCGTCATCCGCCGGCGCGACCCACAATGCGGCGCACCGCATCGACGACATGGTCGACGGTGAAGCCGAAGAACGCGAAAAGCGCTGCCGCAGGCGCCGATTCTCCGAACCGATCGATACCGACGACGCCGGCATGCGGATCGTCGATGGCGCCGACGTACTTGCGCCAGCCGTCCGTGGCGCCCGCCTCGACGGCGAGCCGCGGGACGCCCGGCGGCAACACGGCGCGCCGGTACGCTTCGTCCTGGCGGTCGAACGCCTCGGTGCACGGCATCGAGACGACGCGCACGCCGATGCCGTCGGCCGCCAGCCTGTCGCGTGCGCCGAGGGCGAGCGGCACTTCGGAGCCGGTGGCGATGATCACCGCGCGCGCATCGCCGGCGCCGAAGTCGGCCAGCACGTAGCCGCCGCGCTCGATGTTCGCGTGCACGTCGTCGCTGCGCTTCGAGAAC
>JAICLP010000100.1 GCA_025925475.1 Burkholderiales bacterium
CGAGCCTGGCGCCTTTTACCTGGCCTTGGCCCCTTTTACCGAAATTCGAGCCTGGCCCCTTTTATCCCTTCTACCCGGCCCTGCTACTGGAGCGACGGCTTCTTGAGCAGCGTGCTCCGGTCGACCGACTGCACCGTCAGTTCCTTCAGGCCGTTGCCGCGCGCGACCGTGATCGCGATGTCGGTGCCGGCCGGTCCCTGCAGCCACAGGCTGCGATAGAAGTCGCCGAGCCCGCTCACCGCTGAGCCGGCGACATCGCGCACGATGTCGCCGAGGTGCACGCCCGCGCGCTCGGCAGGTCCCTGGTGCGCAAGGCCCTGGATCGTGATGCCGTCCTTCGTCTCGGCGGTGTAGATGCCGAGCCACGGCCGCGGCGGCCGATCGGCATGCCCGAGGCGCCGCATGTCGTTCTCGATCGGGTCGATCAACTCGCTCGGCACGAACATGTTGCCCTTGACGGTATCGTCGCCGTCGGCCTCCTGCACGAAGAGCGAGCCGATGCCGATCAGCCGGCCGTTGCCGTCGAGTAGCGCGGCGCCGCTCCATTCGGGATGCGGCGGCGCGGTGAAGAGCGCGTCGTCGAGCAGGTATTCCCAGTAGCCCGCAAACTCGCGGCGAGCAAAAAGACGCGCGCGCAATGCATGCGACCGACCGCCGCTGCTGATGACATAGACATCGTCGTCGACTTCGGCGGAATCGAGATCGACGCGCGTGATCGCGGGAACATCGAGCTTGCCGAGCGGCATGACGAGGCCGAGCCCCGTGACCTGGTCGTAGGCGAGCGCATGGCCGGGCACGACCTGGCCGGCGTTCGTCGTGAGCCATATCGATTGCGCTTCGGTGATCAGGTAGCCGATCGTCAGCACGGTGCCGTCGTTGCCGATGACGACGCCGCTGCCGGTGCGCTCGGTACCGAGCAGTGATGCGGTGAACGCGTCATCGGGAATTTCCGTGCGCAATGCGACGACGGCATTCAACGCGCGCGTCAGATCGAACTCGACTTCGTCGTTCGACGGCTGCATCTCCGGCGGAAACGCCCACTGCGAAAGCTCGGCCATGACCTACGCCCGGGTGGCAGGATGAACGGCATCTTACGCGAGCGGGCGACGAATCCCGCCGCCCGTTGGGCACCCGGTGGCTGCGATCGTTCAATCGACGCATCGTTGCCACGCGTTGCCGAGAACGTCGGCATCGGCGCTGCAAGCATCGCAGCCTGGGCGATACTTGCTGTTCTGAGTCCCATGCCCATGGCGGACGTCGACGTCCTGATCGCAGGTGCCGGGCCTACCGGCCTCGTTCTCGCGTTGTGGCTTGCGCGAAGCGGCGTACGCATTCGCATCGTCGACAAGGCGGCCACGGCCGGAACGACGTCGCGCGCACTCGTCGTGCACGCGCGCACGCTCGAGTTCTATCGCCAGCTCGGCATCGCCAACGACGTCGTCGAAGCGGCGACCCGCTTCGCCGCCGTGAACCTGTGGGTACACGGCCGTCACGCGGCGCGCGTCGACATCGGTGCGATCGGCCAGGGCCTGACGGCGTATCCGTACATGCTCGTCTTTCCGCAGGACGAGCACGAGCAGCTGTTGCTCGCGCGGCTGGCCGACGCCGGTGTCGATGTCGAGCGGCCCTGCGCTCTGCGCGACTTCGACGATCGCGGCACGCACGTCGTCGCGCAGCTGCTGCACGCGGATGGTCGCGAGCAAACGTGCACGGCCGCGTTTATCGCCGGCTGCGACGGCGCGCATTCGACCGTTCGCGAGCAACTTCACGCCGGTTTTCCCGGCGCGACGTACGCGCATGTCTTCTACGTCGCCGACGTCGAAGCGCGCGGCCCGGTGATGAATCACGAATTGCACGTCGCGCTCGACTTCGCCGACCTGCTCGCGGTCTTTCCGATGAAAGGCGAGAGCCGCGCGCGGCTGATCGGGACCGTGCGGGAAGCACCGACGGCAACCGAACCAGGGTCAGAGACGACTTTCCATCCCGATCCGTCGCACACCGCGATTACGGGACAAGTCGTCTCCGACCCCATCGAATGGCGCGACGTGAGCCGCAGGATCATCGAGCGCCTGCGCCTCGACGTCGCGCGGGTCAACTGGTTCTCGACCTATCACGTGCATCACCGCGTCGCGTCGCACTTCCGTGCCGGCCGCGCGTTTCTTCTCGGCGACGCCGCGCACATTCACAGCCCGGTCGGCGGACAGGGCATGAACACCGGCATCGGCGACGCCGTCAACCTCGGCTGGAAGCTCGCCGGCGTGCTCGCTGGGCGGTTGAGCGAACGTGCGCTCGATACCTACGAGACGGAACGCATCGCCTTTGCAAGACGCCTCGTTGCGACGACGGATCGCGGATTCCAGCTGGTGACGAGCGACGGCCCGATCGCACGCTTCGTGCGCATCCGCGCGTTGCCGGTGGTGTTGCCGATGCTGTTCGCGTATCGCTTCGCGCGCCGATTCCTGTTCCGCACGGTGTCGCAAACGGCCATCGACTATCGCGACAGCACGCTGTCGAGCGGCAGTGCGGGGTCGGTCGATGCCGGCGACCGGCTGCCGTGGGTCGCGCTCGATGGAACGCCGGCCGACAACTACGCGCCGCTCGCCTCACGCGATTGGCAAGTGCATGTGTACGGCGAAGCGGATCGCCGCGTCGTCGATCTGTGCGCGCAACGCAGGCTCGCGTTGCACGCATTCGCGTGGACGCCTGCGATGCGGCGTGCGGGCTTTGCACGCAACGCGCGCTACCTGGTGCGGCCCGACGGCTACGTCGCGTTCGCGCAGTCGGGAGACGACGATCTCGGCGCGCTCACGCGCTACGTCGACGACTGGACGATTGCTGCGAGAACCTGATCGGGGCGTTCGCCCGCATCAGATCGACGGACCGAGACGGCTCACCACTTCGGCGCCCTCGCCGACGATCTCGCCATAAGTCAACGTGCCCGATGCGACGCCGAGCAGCGCATCGAGCGCATGCGCCGCCGCATCGTCGAACGGCATTTCGCCATCCAGCACACCCGTGGCTGCAAAGTCGATCTGCTCGCGCAATCGCGCACACGCATCGCGGTTCGCGCTCATCTTGAACGTCGGCGCGAGCGCGCTGCAGTAGCTGTTGCCCTGGCCTGTCGTGAACACGACCATTTGCGCGCCGGCGGCGACCATCGCGGTCATCGACTCGGGCGAGAAGAACGGCGTGTCCATCAGATACAGCCCCGGCGCCGCCGGCCGTTCCGCCGCACGCAGCACGCCGCGAATCGGCCGCTCGCCGCCCTTCGCGATCGCCCCGAGCGCTTTCTCCTCGATCGTCGTCAGGCCGCCGGTCTTGTTCTGGGGACCGGGATTCTGTGCGCGAATGTCCCCGCCCGATTCGCGGACCGCGCGCTCGCGCGCCATCACGGTCGCCACGATGCGCTGCGCGACCTCGGGGCTCGCGGCACGTCGCGCCAGCAGATGCTCGGCACCGGTCCATTCGACCGTCTCGCTGAATACCGCACGCCCGCCCGCCGCCACGATCGCCTCCGCGAGCCGTCCGGTGAGGGGATTGCAGACAAGGCCCGACGTCGCATCCGAATGCCCGCACTCTACGGCGAGAAACAGGTCGGCGAGCGCGCACGGCTCGCGCCGCGCTTCCGACGCGCCGCGCACGAGCTGCGCCGCGATGCGCACGCCGCGATCGACGAGCGCGAGCGCATCCTCGTGTACGCCCGGCAGCGACAATCCATCCGCCGGTTTGCCGCTTGCGCGCAGCGCGTCGAGATACGGCTCGGTGATCGCATCCGCCGCGGATACGACGAGCACGCCGGCGACGTTCGGATTGCGCGCGAGACCGGCCAGCGTGTCGAAGTGCAGTTGCGCGTCGTCGCCAACCTGTCCCCGGCCATAACCGGAGGTGACGGCAACGCAGCCGGACACGAGATGCGCAACGCGCTGCGCAGCCGCCGACGTGAGACCGGTCGGCGAAAGCACGAGCACGTGGTTGCGGACGCCGACGCTGCCGTCGGCTCGGCGATAACCCGCGAAACGCCCAGTGTCTTCGCTCATGGGCGAACGTCCTCTTTCGCGATGAACGCATGTGGCGCGAATCCGCTGATGCCGACATCGAGCGCCAGCACGTGGCCCGCGGCCGGCTCGGCTGCGAGGCGGGATGCGGTCAAGCCACGCGACGCGGTGGTGACATAGAGCGTACCGTAATCGGGACCGCCGAACGCGCACGACGCCGGCTTGCTGACCGGCAGCCGCACGATGCGATCGATGCATCCAGCCGGATCGAGACGAAGAAGGCATCCGCCGTCGAAGATCGCCGACCAGAGAAACCCGTCGCGATCGACGCACGCCCCGTCCGGTCCTCCGGGTAGCGCAGCGAGATCGGCGAAGACGCGTCGATCGCCGAGCGTTCCGTCCTTCTCGTCGAAGGCAAAGGCGTCGATCGAGCCGCGGCGCGTGTCGGCCATGTACATCGTCGCGCCGTCGGGACTCCACGCGATGCCGTTCGGCGTGAGCCAATCGCCGAGCATGGCCCGGCAACGTTCGCGCCCTTCGAGCGCGTAGAGCGTTCCTTCGGCAATCGCCGAATCGGGATTCATCGACGCGCACCAAAGGCGGCCGCGCGCATCGCATTTGCCGTCGTTCAATCGATTCGCGGGCCGGCCGGGCTCGGGATCGAGGAAGTAGTCGAGCTTGCCGCGCGACGGGTCGAACGTCGCGAAGCCCGACCGCAGGCCGGCGATCAGCGTGCCGTCATCGCGCGGCACGATGCAGCCGATGTCCTCGGGCATCGGCCAGCGCGCTTCGCGGCCGCTATCCATGTCGATCGCGTGAATGGCCGGCGTGTCGCGCAGATCGACGAAATGGAGGCGTCGTTCCCGCGCATTCCAAACCGGGCTTTCGCCGAGCGCGCAGCGCGCGCGCCCCAGCACGCGCACGGTCTGCATCGGGACCGCTTCGGCCCATGCCCGCTCGAGTTCGGGCGCGCGATGCGCCGACGTCGCGAGGTTGTGCTCGTGCACCCATGCGCCGGCCTCGACCGCACGCGTCGTGCGCCCGATGTACTCGCCGTATTTGCGGATCCGAAGTCCGGCAGCGAGCGGGCGCACGGCGAATTTGTGACCGGCTGCGATCGCGTCGACGAGCGCCACTTCGCGCACGACCTCTCCGCAGCGGGCCTCGATGTGCGTGCCGGCGGCGAGGGCGCGCACCGCGGTCGCGACATCGTCGCTTGCAGCGAGGAGCCACGCATCGGGTGTCTTCACGCTTGACGTTTTTGATCAAAGATTGGAGTATACGCAGCAACCGTGACGTGCGTCACGCAGGGAATACGATGGAAGCCACGAGCGATAATCGATCAAAACTGCCCGAAGCACTTGGCCCGGGTACCGCGCGGCTCCTGTTCGTAGGACTGGGAACCATGGGCCTGCCGATGGCGACGAATCTGGTGCGCGGTGGATTCGCCGTAACCGGCTTCGATCTCGATGCACGAAACGCCGACGCGCTCGTGCAGGCCGGCGGTCGCCGCAGTGACGATGCGCATGCTGCCGCGCGCAACTGCGATGTGCTCGTGACGATGCTGCCCGATGATCGCGCCGTCGACCACGTGCTGGCAGGCGAGCGCGGCCTCATCGCCCGATTGCCGGCCGGTGCGCTCGTGATCGAGATGAGCACGACCGGTCTACGAACCAAGAAGGCGCTGCTCGCCGAAGCAGCGTCGCGCGGCGTGGATTTCATCGAGTGCCCCGTCGGCAAGACGGTCGAGCACGCGGTCGCAGGAACGCTGTCGCTGATGGCGGGTGGCGACAGCGCGCTGATCGATCGCGCGCGCCCGATTCTTGGCGCGATGGGCAGCGAAGTGCACATTTGCGGCGAGGTCGGTGCCGCGTCGGCGATGAAGCTCATCAACAACGCGCTCGTCGCGTGCATCAATGCGGCGTCGATCGAGGCGCTCGTCGCCGGCAGCAAGGCGAATCTGTCCGTCGAGACGATGATGAGCGTGCTGAAGACGACGATGGCCTGGAACAATTCGCTCGCGAACGCGCTCCCGCGCAAGGCGCTGAAGCGCGATTTCAAGCCCGGCTTCATGACGCGACTTGCGCACAAGGATGTCGGCCTCGCGCTCGAGATGGCGCGCGAGCTCGACGTGCCGATGCACCAGGGCGAGGCGGCCTTCGCGTTGCTTCGCCAGGCGCTCGACGATGGCTACGGCGCCGACGACACGCCGGGCTCGATGCTGCGCGCCTGCGAGGCGCGCAGCGGCGTGCAGCTGGTGGCGTAATCGATGGGACGCACGCCGGCGCGTCTGGCGGCCGCCGACGCGCCACCCGTCGACATCGAGCAACGCCTTCGCAACGACATCGTGGCGGGTGACCTGCCGTTCGGCGCGCGGCTGCGCATCGAGGATCTCGCCTTGCGCTATGGCGTGAGCCACATGCCGGTGCGCGAGGCGCTGCGCGTGCTGCACGGCGAAGGACTGGTCGTGATCGAGCCCAATCGCGGCGCACGCGTGCGACCGATCTACCGCGGCTTCATCGAGGACGTCTTCGACGTGCGCTGCGCGATCGAGACGATGCTCGCGCGCCGCGCGGCCGAGCGGCGAACGGCGGCGCATCTCGCGCGCTTGCGAAACGCCGCCGAAAGTCTCGAAGCGTTCGTCGACCGCGGCGATCATGCAAGCGTGCCGCTCGCCAATCGGCAATTCCATACGGCGATCAACGACGCCGCCGGCAATCCGGGCGCGCTGCCGATCGTCGACAGCCACTGGCTGCTGCTGTCCGCGTTGCTCAAGCGCTACGGATACGGCGACGAACGCTTTCCGCGCGTGATCGAGGAGCACCAGCATCTGATTTGCGCGATCGAGCGACAGGACGCACATTCGGCGGCGCTTCTGATGGGCGCGCACATCGAAAAGGCGAAGAACAACCTGCTGCGGCGCGCGGCCGAGGCATCCGTTACGGAGGCGGCCGGTGCCGTCTGATGCGGGCAGGAGCGTGATCGTGCGGTTTTGCAGGCCCGCGGTGATCGTCGGCGTGCTGTCGCTTGCCGCGGTCATCGGGGTCTACTGGTACATGGCGTTGCGGCCGGGCACGAATCCGGCGCTCGTGCCGTCGCCTCCGGCGATCCTGAAAGCGCTGCGCGACGAGATCGCCACCGGCGACTTGCTCGTCAACACGGTGGCCAGCCTGAAGCGCGTCGTCATCGGCTTTTGCATCGGCGCCTCGCTCGCGCTGGTGCTCGGCGCGCTCGCCGGCTGGTTCCGCTACGCCGGTTACGTGCTCAATCCGATCATCGACGCGCTGCGGCCGATTCCGGCGCTCGCCTATATTCCGCTCGTCATCGTCTGGGTCGGCATCGGCGAGCCGTCGCGGATCATCATCATCGTGCTCGCCGTATTCAAGCCGTGCGTCGTCAACGCACGCGCCGGCATGAATGAGGTGGCGCAGATCTACGTCGACGCGGCGCGCACGCTCGGCGCGTCGCGCTGGCGCGTATTCGCCACCGTTGCGCTGCCGAGCGCCGTGCCCTATTTCATCGCGGGGCTGCGCACCGGCGTGTCGACCGGCTTTCTCGCGCTCGTCGCCGCCGAGCTGATCGCGGCGCCCTCGGGACTCGGATTCATGATCCAGAACGCCGGCCAGTACTTCCGCACCGACGTGACGATCGTCGGCATCATCGTCATCGGTCTCCTCGGCGCACTGCTCGACCAGGTCGCGAGCCGTGCCGGCCGTGCGCTGACGTCGTGGAGCGACGTGCGTCGCGAGCCATGAACGCACGTGCCGACTCTGTCCGCGCCGTCTCGGCAAAGTTGGCCGTGCGCGGGCTCACGCATCGCTATTCGATGGGCACGCCGCCGACCGAGCTTACGGTCCTGTCGCGCATCGACCTCGAGATCGCACGCGGAGAGTTCGTCTGCATCATCGGCGAATCGGGCTGCGGCAAGTCGACGCTGCTGCGGATGATGGCGGGCCTGCTGATGCCGTCCGAGGGAGAGGTCCTGCACGACGGCACGCGCGTGCGGGGCGTGCGCCACGAACTCGGCTTCGTGTTCCAGCAGGACGCCGTCTTCCCGTGGCTTACCGTCGAGAAGAACGTTGCGTATGGGCCAAAATCGCGCGGCGTGCCGAAAGCGGAACGCGAGCGGCTCGTCGCGCACTGGTGCGAAGCCGTCGGGCTCACTGCGTTTCGCAAGGCCTTTCCGAAGCAGCTTTCGGGCGGCATGCGCAAGCGCGTCGATCTTGCGCGCGCGTATGCCAACTCACCCGACGTGCTGCTGATGGACGAGCCGTTCGCAGCACTCGACGTACAGACCAAGGCGGAAATGCAGGACGCGGTGCTCGATCTCTGGAAGAGCACCGGCAAGACCGTCGTGTTCGTCACGCACGATCTCGACGAGGCCGTGTTCCTGTCGGACGTCGTCGTCGTCCTCTCGAGCCGGCCTGGCCGCGTGCACGCGATCGTGCGCAGCACGCTGGCGCGTCCACGCAACGGCGAGACGCGGGTGGGCGATGCATTCGCCGTGGCCAAGCGGACGCTGTGGACGACGCTGCAGCAGGCGCGGGGACGCGCAGTCGCGCCCGCGAAGGCGCGCCAGGCACCGCCAACAACGACCGAACGGGCATGAGCCCGTCGAAATCGAGGAGGAAATGCATGTCGAACCGTGACGCCGCATCCAGCCGCCGTCGCTTTCTCGCTCGCGCCAGCGCGGGCGCACTGCTTGCTGCCGCGGGGCCGCTTTGCATCGGCGCGCACGCGCAATCGCCGGATGGCGGCACGCTTTCGATCGGTCTGTTGCGCGCGCCTGCATCGGGAATCATCGACCTGACCGAGCAGCACGGCTGGTTCAAGCAGGCGGGTGTCACCCTCAACGAAGTCCTGTTCGCGGCGGCGGCAGGGCCGAAGATCATCCAGGCGCTCGGCAGCGGCGGCATCGGCTTGTCGTTCGTCAATTCGACGGCAGCATTGCTCGGACTAGCAGGCGGCGTGATTCCGCTGCGCTTCATCTCGATTCCGACCGATCCGTCGCGTCTGTTCGCGCTGCTCGCAGCGCCCGGCATCGAGAGCGTGCCGAAGCTCGCCGGCAAGCGCGTCGCGGCGACCGGCGGGACGGCGCTGCACTACTTCCTCGCGCGCGTCCTCGCGAAATTCGACATGAAGCTCTCGGACATCGAGTTCGTGAACCTCGCCGCGGCCGACGGCCAGGCGGCGTTCGTCGCCGGTCGCGTCCACGCGATCGTGCCGTCCGTCAACGGGCGCTTCTACATCATGAGCAAGCGCACCGACACGCGCGAGCTCTTCACCTACGACGACTTCACGAAGCCGCCTGGGCCGACGCAGGCGTTCCTCAACTACGACCTGTTCGTCACGACGCAAGGCGTCGTGCAATCCAGTGCACCGGCGCTGAAGGCGTTCCTCGCCGCGTATCACGACAAGGGCGTCCGCTATCTGATCGATCCCGGCACGCGCACGCAGGCGATCGCCACGATCACCGAATATGTGAACAAGGAGCAGAAGAATCCGACCGACGCGGCGATCATGAGCCGCATCATCGAGCTGTCGGGGTTCTACGACGAGAAAACGGTCAAGCAGCTGATGACGCGCGAGGACTTTCGCGCGAGCCTCGAATACCAGGTCAGGTTCTTCATGGATCTCGGACGGATCAAGACGGCGCCCGATTTGAGCAAGGCGATCGTCACCGACCTCCTGTAGCAGCGGATTGCCGCCATGCGCTTCGGTTCAGCCGGTCACGTCATCCTGGCAGCCGCTCTCGCGTTGGCGGCGGCGCCGCAGCCGGCTGCCGCACAGGTTGCGCCGACATCGGCGGAGCAGGCAGCTTATTCGGGGTTGTTCGCGGCGGCCGCACGAGGCGACGTCGCCGCGATCGGACGCCTCGCGGCGGCGGGCGAACGGGTCGATGCGCGTGACGGCCACGGCCGAACGCCGC
>JAICLP010000237.1 GCA_025925475.1 Burkholderiales bacterium
ATCGGCGCCAATGCCTGGTTCGGCGAGCATGCGACGGTGCACATCGCCGACCAGATACGAGGTGCCGTCATCGGCAACGATGTCACCGTCGGCACTTACGGCATCGCACATGCCTGCACGCTTGGCGATGGCGTCGTCATCGGCGAATCATCGGCCGTGATGGACGACGCCAGCGTCGGCGATTTCGCCGTCATCGCCGGTGACAGCCTCGTGCCGCCGCGCAAGCAACTGCCCGGCGGGTTTCTTTATGCGGGGCATCCGGCCAAACCCGTCCGCCCGATCAGCCGTGACGAAGCGAAGGCATTCGCGGACGGTTTGCGCAACGCTCGTGCAGCGCCCGCGCTCGCGTCGCGCCGTCCGCCCGAATGGGACCGCGTGATGCAGTCGCTTCCCGCCTCGACGCAAGGATCGCTTCGCGAAGTGGAGGGTCGGTCGCCGCGCGTCACGAACGCATTCGTCGCGCCGACCGCGATCGTCGCGGGCGACGTCGAACTTCACGAGGACGCAAGCGTCTTCTTCGGCTGTGCAGTTTGTGCCGGCGACGGCCGCATTGCGATCGGTGCGCGCACGAACGTGCAGGACAACTGCATCCTCGAGACTGACCGGCGGCGCGGCGATCTCGTCCTCGGCGAAGGCGTCACGATCGGACACAATGTGCAACTCGGTTCGGGAACGATCGGCGACGACGCGCTGATCGGCATGGGCTCGCGCGTTGGCGACAACGTCGTCGTCGAACGCGGCGCGTGCATCGGGGCCGGCGCGTGGGTCGAGCCGAATACGCGCGTGCGCGCGGGCTGGATCTGGGCGGGGCGTCCCGCGGTGGCGTTCCGCGAATTGAAGCCCGAGGAGCGCGTCGAGTTCGCACGCGCCCGCGACATCTACGTCGCGTATTCGAGCGATTACCGCAAGCGCGGCTAAGGCGTCGCCTCCGCCACCACCGGCAGCGCGACCTGCACGTTGACCGCCGCGTGCGAAAGATGCGCGCGCACCAGCGCCGCCGCCGCATCGCCGTCGCGCTTCGCGATCGCGCGCAGGATCTGCTCGTGCTCGACCCAGATCGCCTTGCGGTATTCGCGATGCTGCAGCACTTCGCGCATCGCGCGCCGCAGATGGTTCCACAGGTCCTCCATCAAGTCGACGAACAGGCGGTTCCGGGACAGCTCGTAGAGGTACATGTGAAAGCGCATGTCGGCGGCGATCAGCTCGGGGATCGAGTTCGCATGCACCGCTTCCTTGCCCTCGGCGATGATCGCCTCGCCGCGCACGACGTCGGCGCTCGTCGCGTTGCGCGCAGCAAGCGTCGCCGCGAGCGGCTCGATGCCGAGGCGCAGTTCGTAGATCGAGCGCATGAAGTCGCGGTCGAGCGGGGCGACCATCAATCCGCGCCGGCCCGCTTCGCTGACGAATTTCTGCTGCTTCAGAAGCATCAATGCCTGGCCGACCGGCTGGCGCGACACCGCGAGCTTCTCGGCGACCGACTCCTGCGTGAGGCGCTCGCCGGGCGGAAGCCGGCCGTCGCAGATCGCGTCGAGAATCGTCCGGTAGACCTGCTCGACGATCGTCGGTGCCGGCGCAAGCGACGGCATCTGCGGCATCGTCCGCGATGCATTCATCCCGCGATGATAGCCGCTTCAATGCGGCGCCGGCTCGAAGCGGATGTCGCCGTACCAGGCTTCGGCGTGGCTGTCGGTGTTGTCGCTGTCGCTCATCACGCCGACCGCGGTCAGCAGGCCCGGCTCCTCGCCGAACGCGCGCAGGAAATCCGCGCGCACGTTGCGCGACAGCGCCTGCCATGCGCCGACGCCCGCGTCGCCGCTGGAGGCGACGATCATCTGGATCCGGCGCGTGTGTGGATTCGGGATCACCGTGCCGACCGGGTCGCGGTTCGACCAGATGTAGATCAGCGTCGCGTACGGCAGCTCGCGTCCGGCAACGCGCTTCGCGACGCCGTAGATGCCGCGATCGATCAGCGGCAGCTTGCGCACGTCGCCGTCGAACTCGAGGACGATGCGGGCGGGCGCGTCCTCGCGCGATGCGCGCCGCGAATCGGCGTCGCGGATGAGTGCCGCGATCTTCCAGCGCCATGCGAGCACCGGCGCGTCGCGCAACGCGACATGCATCGGAAAGGCGAGCGCGCTCGCCGAATCGTCGGCGACGGCGTGCAGCACCGTCATGCGATGGTCCTCGACGAGATCGTAGCGCGTGTGGCGCTTGCCGAACGCGATGCTGATCGGCGTCCATGGCGCGAGCGGCGCGCCGGCGCGCATCGTCGAGAATGGTTCAGGTTGCGCGACGGCCTCGGCGTGCGCAAGCATTGCGAGCGTTGCGAATCCAAGCCCGGCCGCGATGCGCAATGCGCGCCGGTATAATCGCCCGCTTCCTCGCCGCATCGCCTTCATGTCGTTTCCGATCATTCGCAGATGAGCCTCGACCGCGTTCCTGCCGGCCGCGACGTGCCGAACGACTGCAACGTCGTCATCGAAATACCGATGCATGGCGAGCCGATCAAGTACGAGGTGGACAAGGAAACCGGCGCGGTGTTCGTCGATCGCTTCATGTCGACGGCGATGCATTATCCGTGCAATTACGGCTACATCCCGCAAACGCTGTCCGACGACGGCGATCCCTGCGACGTCCTGGTGATCTCGCCGGTGCCGCTCATCACCGGCGTCGTCGTTCGCTGCCGGCCGATCGGCATGCTGCGGATGAACGACGAGGCGGGCGGCGACGCGAAGATCCTTGCCGTGCCGATCGACAGGCTGTCGTCGCTGTACCGGTCCATGGGATCGCCGTCCGACCTGCCCGAAATCCAGCTCGCACAGATCGCGCATTTCTTCGAGCACTACAAGGATCTCGAGCCGGGCAAGTGGGTGCGGCTCGCCGGCTGGGTCGGGGCCGACGAGGCCAGGCGCGAAATCGCGCAGAGCGTCGATCGCTTCCGGGCGGCGGGCGCGAGCGCGAAGGGCCGCCCCGAGCGCGAATGAGAGCCGCAGGGCCGACCCAAGGCTCGAGTTCCGCCCCCTTGGGGGGCAGCGCAGCGGCGAAGCCGCAAGCGTGGGGGGATCATACAAGCTCCGCAGCGCGAAGCGCGGAGGATCGTGCAGTGAGCGCGTAGCACGTGTCGATCGCCGTCGCGCGTGCGAGTTCAGAGCCGCGCGCCAACCCGCTGCTGCCGGCACTCTTCGTCGTGCTGTGGAGCACGGGCTTCATTTCCGCGAAGTACGGGCTGCCGTATGCGCCGCCGCTCAAGTTCCTCCTCGTGCGCTTTGCGTGCGTCGCGGCGCTGATGACCGGCGTGACGATTGCGACGCGTGCGCCATGGCCGTCCGGTTGGCGGCAAATCGCTCACGTGGCCGTCGCGTCGCTGCTCGTGAACGGGTTGTATCTCGGCGGCGTGTTCGTGTCGATCGCAGGCGGCATGCCGGCGGGCACGAGCGCAATGCTCGTCGGGCTGCAGCCGATCCTCACCGTGTTGCTCGCGCGCGGCTTTCTCGGCGAGCGCATCGGCGCGCGGCAGTGGGCCGGCCTCGTGCTGGGCCTTGCCGGCGTCTACCTCGTCGTGCGGCACAAGATCGCGCTCGACCGCGACCCGGTCACGCTCGTGCCGATCGTCGTCGCGCTCGTCGGCATCAGCGTCGGCACGCTTTATCAGAAGCGTTTCGTCGCGCACGTCGATCTGCGAAGCGGCGCCGTCGTGCAGTTCGTCGCGTGCGTGATCGCCTACGCGCCGCTCGTCGCGTGGCTCGAGCCGGCGCCGATCGACTGGACGGCCGCATTCGCGTTCGCGCTCGGGTGGTCGGTGATCGTGCTGTCCGTCGGCGCGATCAGCCTGCTGTATTGGCTTGTGCGACACGGCGCCGCGGCCGATGTCGCGCGGCTTTTCTACCTCGTGCCGCCGGTGACCGCGCTGATGGCGTTCGCGCTGTTCGGCGAGCGTCTCGACGCGTTCGCGCTCGCCGGAATGGTGCTGATCGCAGTCGGCGTCGCGCTCGCTCGACGCAGGCAGACTACCTGAACTTCTCCGGCAGTTCGACCACCTCGTCGGGCGCATCACCAAGTGGCGTCCCGGAGTCGGCCAGCGCGTCGACGAGCCGGCCGACCGTGGTCTCGTGCGGCGGCGACACGCCGAAATGCAGCGGCGCGCTGCCGCGAAACATCGCCAGCGGCGCGAAGTTTTCGACGTCGATGTCGCCTGCGACTTCCGCGTCGTCCTCGATGTCGAGCCATACGAACGCCGCCTGCGGCCGCGCCTGCGCGATGCGTTCGTACGCCGCGCGAAACTGCGTGCACGTATCGCACCAGGCCGCGCAAAGCGACACGACGACAACCCGCGACGGGTCGGCGAACGCATCGCCGATCGCCGCTCGGTCGGCCGACGAAAGCACCGGCATCAGCGCTCCTCGCTATCGGGCTTCACGTCGATCATCGGGTCGTCCTGCACGACGAGCGTCCCGGCGAGCTTATCGTGCAGGAACTGCCGCTCTCGATCGACGATCGCCCAGCAATAATTGAGTGCGAGGAAGGCCATTGCGTTTCGTCCGTGGCCCATCGGTTGCAGCAATGCGTAGCCGCCGAGGGCCATCGCCGGACCGGTCCAGCACGCCGCATAGCGGACGAGCGCCCGCCGCCACGTGGGTGCACGGCCTCGGTGATCGATCAACCGCAACCGCCACGTCTTCTGCGGCAGCGTGCGCCTCCCGTTGCTCCAGCACCACGCGTAATAGGCACCGAACGCGGCCACCAGCACGCAAAACATCGCCGCACGCGCGGCCGTCGACGGCTGCGTCAGCGTCTGCTTCGCCGGATCATGAGCAAGGAACGGGAGGAACACGAAGCCGGCGATGAACGCCATCGCCACGAGCAGCAGCGCCTCGTACCCGAGTGCGCCGATGCGCCGCCACAGCGAGGCGAGCGCGGGCCGGCTGCGACCCGTCACTGGCCGGGTGCGCGCGGCGCCGGGGGAGGAACGCGTGAAAACGCGCCCGGGGCGCGGGCGGGCGGCCGGGCCGAGAACTCGCGCCGCTTATCCGGGGGCAGGCTCTGGTACTCCTGCCATTTCTGGCGCATCGCGTCCTTCTGGTCGGGCGGCAGCGACTTGAGCGACTTGTAGCGCTCGCGCGCCGCGTTGCGCTGGTCGGGCGTAAGCCGCGACCACTCGCGCATCTGGCCCTGGATGCGCCGCTGCTGGTCGGGCGCGAGCCCCGGGTAGCGCTGGGCGAGGCCGAGCCATTTGGCCTTGCGCTGCGCGTCGAGGTTATTCCAGTCGGAGGCGAGCGGGGCGAGAACCTGGCGGTCGTGGTCGGAGAGCTCGTTCCAGGACGGGGACTTGAGCGCAATCTGCGCATGGGCCGCGGAAGCGGCGAGCGCGACGAC
>JAICLP010000159.1 GCA_025925475.1 Burkholderiales bacterium
CGTCAACATCGCGACGGCCGAGGATCCGGCCGAAATCATGCTGCCCGGCGTGAACCAGGTGAACGTCAACGAAAAGGCGGGGCTCACCTTCGCCCTGGCGCTGCGGGCGTTCCTCCGTCAGGATCCGGACGTGATCATGGTCGGCGAAATCCGCGACCTGGAAACGGCCGAAATCGCGATCAAGGCCGCGCAAACCGGTCACCTCGTGCTGTCGACGCTGCACACGAACGACGCGCCGTCGACGCTCGTGCGGATGATGAACATGGGCGTGGCGCCGTTCAACATCGCCTCGTCGGTCAACATCATCACGGCGCAGCGCCTTGCGCGGAAGCTCTGCACGCATTGCCGGCGGCCCGAGGACATCCCGCCCGAGGCGCTGCTTCGCGCAGGCTTCGTCGAGGAGGATCTCGACGGCAGCTGGCAGCCGTACGGACCTATCGGCTGCGACCACTGCAAGAACACCGGCTACAAGGGACGGATCGGCATCTACGAGGTGATGCCGATCAGCGACGACATGCGCCAGCTGATCATGCGCAACGGCAACTCGATCGACATCGCCGAGCTGGCGCAGCGGGAAGGCGTGAGGAACCTGCGCCAGTCGGGCCTCCTGAAGGTGAAAAGCGGCATCACCTCGCTCGAGGAAATCGAGGCCGTCACCAACGAGTAATCGCGAGCACGCGTAGAAGGAAACGCCATGGCCACCGCAGCAGTCGCCCGCAGGGACGTTAAGGTCAAGGAACAGACGTTCATCTGGGAAGGCGTCGACCGCAACAACAAGCCGCTGCGCGGCGAATTGCGCGCGGTGTCCGAGACGGTGGCGACGACGAACCTGCGCCGCCAGGGCATCCGCGTGCTGAAGATCAAGCGGCAGTCGTACCGCGGCGGCCGCTCGATCTCCGACAAGGACATGACGTTCTTCACCCGGCAGCTCGCGACGATGCTGCGCGCCGGCGTGCCGCTCCTGCAGTCGTTCGACATCATCGCGCGCGGCCACAGCAATGCGCGCTTCTCGCGGCTGATGCTCGACCTCAAGAACCAGGTCGAGACCGGCTCGAGCCTGTCGCAGGCGTTCCGCTCGCACCCGAAATACTTCAACCCGCTCTACTGCAACCTCGTGCAGGCCGGCGAAACGGCGGGCATGCTCGATGCGATCCTCGACCGGCTCGCGACGTACCAGGAAAAGATCCTCGCGATCAAGGGCAAGATCAAGTCGGCGCTCTTCTACCCGATCTCGGTGATGGTCGTCGCGATCGTCGTCGTCTGGGTGATCATGATCTTCGTGATCCCGGCGTTCAAGCAGGTGTTCGCGAGCTTTGGCGCCAACCTGCCGTGGCTCACGCTGCAGGTGATCGCGGTCTCCGACTTCTTCGTTCATTATTGGTGGGCGATGCTGATCATGATCGTCGGCGCGTTCGTCGCGATACGGATGTCGATCAAGCGCTCGGAGACGGTGCGGCTCCTCGTGCACCGGCTGCAGCTCAAGGTGCCCGTCATCGGCGGAATTCTCGAGAAGGCGACGATCGCGCGCTGGACGCGGACGCTGCAGACGATGTTCGCCGCGGGCGTCCCGCTCGTCGAGTCGCTCGACGCGGTCGGCGGCGCGTCGGGCAACCTGATGTACGTCAACGCGACCAAGCGCATCCAGACCGACGTCAGCACCGGCGTGAGCCTCACCAACGCGATGGCGGCCACGAACCTGTTCCCGGTGATGGTGCTGCAGATGACGCAGATCGGCGAGGAATCGGGCTCGCTCGACAACATGCTCGGCAAGGTCGCCGATTTCTACGAGCGCGAGGTCGATGACGCGGTGGCGGCGCTGTCGAGCCTGCTCGAGCCGATCATCATCGTGTTCCTCGGCATCATCATCGGTGGCCTCGTGGTCGCGATGTACCTGCCGATCTTCAAGCTGGGCGCCGTGATTTGACGCCCGACCCGGTTGTCGCGGCGGCGATCGCGCTGGTCGTCGGGCTTTGCGTCGGCAGTTTCCTGAACGTCGTCGTCCACCGTCTGCCGAAGATGATGGAGCGCGAGTGGCGCGCGCAGTGCGCCGAGCTGCGCGGCGAGGCCGTCCCCGACGAGAACCCGCCGCGCTACACCCTTGCGGTGCCGCGCTCGGCGTGCCCGGAGTGCGGGCACCGGATCGGCGCGCTCGAGAACATTCCGATCGTGTCGTGGCTTTTGCTGCGGGGCGCCTGCTCGGGCTGTCGCAAGCCGATCCCGATTCGCTATCCGCTGGTCGAGGCATTGGGCGGGCTGCTCGCCGCCTACGCGGTCTGGCGCTTCGGGCCCACATGGAAGGGCGCCGCGGCGTGCGTGCTGCTGTGGACGCTCGTCGCGCTGACGTTCATCGACTTCGATACGCAGCTGCTGCCCGACAACCTGACGCTGCCGCTTCTGTGGGCCGGCCTCGTTGCGAACCTCTTCGGTGTGTTCGCACCGCTGCAGGATGCGGTCGTCGGCGCGATCGCCGGATACCTGGCACTCTGGGTCGTCTATTGGCTCTTCCGCCTGATCCGCGGCAAGGAAGGCATGGGCTACGGCGATTTCAAGCTGCTCGGCGCGCTCGGTGCGTGGCTCGGATGGCAGATGCTGCCGCTGATCGTGCTGCTGTCGTCCGTCGTCGGCGCCTTCATCGGCATCTCGCTGATGGTGTTCAAGGGGCGCGACCACAACATTCCGCTCGCATTCGGGCCGTATCTCGCGATCGCGGGCGCCATCGCGCTGTTCTTCGGGCCGACCATCATCAAGGGCTGGTATCTGTAGTGGCGAGTCCGTTCCTCGTCGGTCTCACCGGCGGCATCGGCAGCGGGAAATCGGAGGTGGCGACGGCGTTCGCGGCGCGCGGCGTCGACGTCCTCGACGCGGACGAGATCGCGCATGCAATCAGCAGGCGCGGTGAGGCGGGTCACCGCGCCGTCGTCGAATCGCTCGGCCGCGATTTCCTGCGTGACGATGGCGAGCTCGATCGAGCGGCGCTGCGCCGCCGCGCATTCGACGATGCGACGTTCCGTCGCGATCTCGAGCACCTGCTGCATCCGCTGATCGCGGCGCGACTCGAGGATGCGATCGGCGACTTTCGCGGCCCTTACGGCATGCTCGTCGTGCCGCTTCTGCTCGAGCGCGGCGGGCTGCGCAAGCGCGTGTCGCGCGTGCTCGTCGTCGACTGCCCCGAGCAGGAGCAGATTCGCCGCGTGCAGCTGCGAAGCGGCCTTTCGGCCGACGACGTGCGCAGGATCATGGCGACGCAACTGCCGCGTGCCGAGCGGCTCGCGCAGGCCGACGACGTGATCGACAATGCAGGGCCGCGAAGCGCGCTGGAACCGCAGGTCGTGCGGCTCGACCGGCGCTACCGCGAGCTCGCCGCGCGCGTGCGCGACGCGCGCTGATCGAACTTGTCGCGAAGGAGCATTGCGTTCGGGCAGAATGAAGGCCTGACGCGACGACATCGCCCGTGATTCGCTACGAGCATCCGCTGAACGAAAGGATCCGCACGCTGATGCGGCTCGAGGATCTGTTCGCGCGCGCCGAGTTCTACGCGAGCCGCGAGCATGCGCCCGACCATCATGCGGCGCTGCTCTCGCTGTTCGAGATCACCGACGTGGCCGCGCGCGCGGACCTCAAGGCCGACCTCGTGCAGGAGCTCGAGCGCCAGAAGCAGGTGCTCGCGCCGCTGCGCAGCAACCCGCAGATCGAAGAGGCGATGCTGACCGCGCTGCTCACCGAGATCGAGCAGGTCAACGCGAACCTGCTTGCACAGGCCGGCAAGGTCGGCATGCATCTGCGCGAAAACGAGTGGCTGATGGCAATCAAGCAACGCGCGGCGATTCCCGGCGGCGTCTGCGAATTCGATCTGCCCGCCTACCACCACTGGCTCAACAAGTCGCCGAATGCGCGGCGGCAGGACCTCGCCGGCTGGATCGAGCCGTTCGCGCCGATTCGCGTCGGCTCCGCGATCGTGCTGCGCCTGTTGCGCGAGAACAGCCGCACGAGCCGCCACACCGCGGCGCATGGCGTCTTTCAGCTGATGATGACGACGTCGAAGGTCGCGCAGCTTCTTCGGCTCACGCTCGAGCACGACCTGCCGGCGGTCCCGGAGATCAGCGCCAACAAGTACGCGCTCAACATCCGCTTCATCGGCGTGTCGGGGATGGACCGGGGCAACGTCGTCGACCAGGACATCGGCTTCGAGCTGACGTTCTGCAATCTCTGATCCGCGTCGCGCTCAGAACGACGTCAGGTTGAATCCGGCGTCACCGACGGCCTCGTAACCGACCCCGATCGATTTTGCCGTCAGGATCGTGAACGCCACGCCATTGAGATTCGTCGTCGTTCCCGAATCGGCCGGCTGCCACGCGATTCCGTCGAAGCTCGTGAGGATCGTGCCGCCCGCTCCGACGGTGACGAATTGGGTACCGTACGTGACCGACGCAAGATTATTGGCGGTGATCGGCGGCCGCAGCGTCCACGTCGTGCCATCGGGACTCGTGACCAGCGTCCCCGATGCGCCGACCGCCACGAACGTCGCAACGGCCGGCGTCGTCGACGTCTTCGCGACCGATCCGTAGACGACGCTTTGCAGATCGCTGTCCGTCACGGGAGCGATCGTCGTCCACGTCGTGCCATCGGTGCTCGTCAGCACGGTTCCGTGCGCGCCGACCGCGACATAGCGGCCATTGCCATACCCGATGCCATGCAGATCGTTCGACGTCTTCGAGTTCGCGGCCGCCCAGGTCGTGCTGTCGCTGCTGACGAGGATGGTTCCGCTCGCACCAACGGCGACGACCTGACCTGATCCGTTCCCCTGCACGCCGGTGAGCGCATTGGTGGTCGATGACGTTCGTGGCGTCCACGTCACGGCATCGGGGCTCGTCACGATCGTGCCCGCGCCGCCGACGGCGACGAACAGCCCGTTGCGGAACTGGACCGCGTTGAGATCGACGGTCACGCCCGACGTTGCGGGCGTCCATGTGGACCCATCGTTGGTCCAGAACACGGCACCGTTGGCGCCGACGTCGACGAGCTCGCTGTTACCTGCCGTGTTCGCCGTCGTGAATGCGGCGCCGAGCAAGCGGTTCGAGCCGAGCGGCGGATCGATCGTCCACGTGCTGCCGGCAAGACGCGGAACGACGATCATGGCAGGGCTTCCTGACCCGCCCGCTCCGCTGCTGTCGTGCGCGTTGACCGTGATCGAGTAGGTCGTTCCGTTGGTGAGGCCGGTCACGATGAACGGCGACGTGACGCCGGGGATGATGCGGCAGGTCGTGCAGGTGCGCGTGTCGATCGTCGTACCCTGCTGAATCCAGACCCAGTAGCTCAAGCCCGACTGGGCGTCCCAGGTGACGGTCGCGCTGGTGTCGCCGGCCACGGCCTTCATGTTTGCAGGCGGCGGCTCGGAATTATTGCCCCCGCCGCATCCGGCCAACGATGCGGCAACGGCGATCATGACGGCGACAGCAAACAGGCGCATGAGAAATCTCCGAACGGAAGTGCCGGCGAGTTTATCGAGCGAAGCTGGGTCGTGACCAGCCCGCAACAGAAGATTACACGGCGGCCGCAGCCACCGGCGCATGAACGGCACGCACCGCGTTCGACCGGGCATCGAATCGGCTTCGTAGTGCGCCGTTGCCGACTCGGTGAATCCCTCCGCCGTCTGCGTTGTCCAAAAGTACAGTCTGGGCCGTGGAGGCTCGGGCAGGCGTTCCTTAACCTTGGAGGCTTGATGATGCGAGTGACACGTATGAAGCTCGGCCTGGCCGTCGGACTCGCCGCGCTGGCGCTCGGCGCCAATGCGCAGCCGGCCGGCAATGCGTCCTCCGGCAATGCGCCGGCGGCCCATGAATCCGGGCAATCGAAGGCGACGATGGGCGCGGGCGGCAAGCACATGGGTGCTGCACACCACATGGCGCGCGGGCACGCGGCGCGCCACCGCATGCACGAAGCGAGCAACGCAACGACGAGCGCCGACTCGGCTTACAAGGCCGCGCTGCGCCGCTGCGTGACGGGCCCCGAATCGGCGCGCGACAGCTGCCTCGACCAGGCGATCTCGCAGTACGGGCACGCGTAACGCCGTAGCCGGTTCCAGCGGGCCCCTGCTCCTCGCGCGGCACGCCCGCTGAACGGCCCAATCGCCTGATTCTGGCGTGGCATGTTGCGACGCATGCCACGTGATGGCTCGCGCGTCGCATTGACCCGCGCGGCGTCGCCGCTCGTCGGCTCGCAAGGGACCTGAAGATGCGCGGCGCCCACTACGAGAGTGCGATGTTCGGCAAGTTCCACCTCGCGGGACCCGACAACGATCCGTTCGGCAACGGTGGCCCGCATTCGCTCGGCTTCGATTACTTCTACGGTTTCATCGAGGGCGAGCCCTACCCGGTCGATACGTACGCCGGGATGGTGCGCTCGCCGGCGAACAAGACCGACGGCGGACCCTACGCCTGCGGCTACGTGCCGGGGGTCGCTTCTCCGCCGATCACGTGCCGTACCAGCCGGCGCCGCCGTCGTTCGGCGAGCCCGGTGTTCCCGATCCGACGAATGATTGCTCGAGTGAACCGGCCACGCGATTGCTCAGCAACCAGACGATCGAGGCGATGGACGCGGAGCTCGGCAGGATGCTGGTCGGACTCGGCATCGCGGGACGCAGCGCGACGGGCGATCTCGTTTACAACCCGGCCGCGAACAACACGATGATCGTGATCCTCGGCGACAACGGCTCGTATGCGCCGACCGTGAAGGTGCCGTTCGATCCGCTGAGCTCGAAGGGGACGCCTTACCAGACCGGCGTCTCGGTGCCATTTGATCGTTGCCGGACCGCTCCTGAACCAGCCCGATCGCGACGTGACGCAGATGGTGAACGTGGCCGACCTTTTCGCGCTGTTCGGCGAAATCGCCGGCGTCGATGTCGCGAAGGCCGTTCCCGCATCGCACATGCTCGACGCGATGCCGATGCTCGCGTATCTCGCCAACCCCGCGGCACGCGCGCTGCGCGAAACGAACTTCACGCAGGTCGGCACCAGCATTACGGCGAACAACGTGCAGCCGTACCCGTGCGTCATCCAGGTCGAAGGCTCGCCCGTCTGCGTGCAACTGTTTCCCAACGAGGACGTCTGCCGCAGCCAGCAAGGCGAGTGGTACGGGCCGGCGCCGGACAATCCGAACCCGCTCGCTTCGTGCTGCGACGTGAAGAACTCGGATCCGGCGCTCGCGAATCTCAAGATGCTGCCCGTCTTCGACGCTCGGGCCCGTCGAGAAGAAGAACTTCGACGATCTCGCTGCGAAGCTCGCGACGATCTTTGCGTCCGAGGTGCCGTGCCCCGGCGACGGCAACCTCGACAAGAGCGTCAACGGCGAGGATCTCGTCAAGTGGGCGTACTTCAAGACACTGGCCGGAGGAAAGTCGAGCTGGTACGACTTTCCGAGCGATGGGTTGTACGACGGATTGACCGACGAC
>JAICLP010000379.1 GCA_025925475.1 Burkholderiales bacterium
ACCAGCACCAGCAGCACCGTCAGCTTCACGCCGGCGAAGAGGTCGGGCAGGTTCCGAATGATGACGGTGGTGTCGAAGTGCATCGAGCAGGATGCGCGTCGCTAACGCGGAATCCGTGTGGCGATTTCGAGCCACCGGGCGAGACGCGCGATCGACAGGTTGAGCAGCAGATAGACGATGCCGACGGCGCTCATGATCTCGATCGGCTTGAACGTGTAATCGCTGATCTTCGCAGCGACGGTCATCAGCTCGCCGACCTGCAGAAGACCCAGCAACGCGCTGCCATTCAGGAAGCTCAACGCGAGATTCGCGAATGCGGGAATCATGATCTTGAGCGCCTGCGGCAGGATCACCTCGAGCCAGAGCGACCACACGGGCAGGCCCAGCGCGCGCGCGGCCTGCCATTGACCGCGCGGAACCGCCTGAATGCCGGCCCGCGCGATGTCGGCCAGGTAGGCGCTCGACTGGAGCGTCAGCGCGAGAAAGCCGCTTTCGAGCGCGGTCGTCGAGATGCCGGTCAGCACCGGCAGGCCGAAATGCACCCAGAAGAGCTGGACGATCAGCGGCGTGTTGCGCCACAGCTCGACGTAGGCGACGATCGGCCAGCGCAGCGGCCCGATCGGCAGTTGCAACAGGATCGCGATGACGACGCCGACGCTCAAACCGACCGCGAGCGACGACGCCGTGATGCCGAGGGTGATCGCGGCGCCGCGCGCGAGCGGCTGCCAGTATTCGACGAGGATGTGGAAGTCGAGCGTGCGGACGAACTTCCAGTCGACCGCGTGAAACACCGCATACAGAAGCGCGATCCCCGCGATGAAGGAGATGGCGCTCGCGCGATCGATGCGAAAGCGTGCCGCCGCGAAGGCAAGTCCCCGCGGCGCCGGCACTGTCGTGCCCGTATTCGTCACGCGGCAAGACGCACGAGCGAATGCGTAACAGCGTTCTTGCCGATTGCGCGCGACACCGTGCTAGTCGCGCGCGCGCACGCCGCTCACTTCAGGCTCGACATCCACTTGTCGGTGATTTCCTTCAGCTTGCCCGACCGTTCGAGGTCGTTCAGGACGACGTCGAGATACTGCTGGAAGTGGTATTCGCCGCGCGGCAGCATGAACGCGAACGGCGTCGGGTCGAGCGGCTTGTCGCCGATCGGCCGCAGCTTCAGATTCGGATTCTGCTTCATGAAGATCAGGCTCCCGACATAGCCGGCGAATGCGGCGTCGGCGCGCCCCGCGGCCACCTCCAGCAGATGCGGCTGCGTCGCGTCGGACGTGAGCAGCTTGATCTTCGCGTGCTTGAAGAAATGCTTCGCGTACGTTTCTTCCGCTGTGCCGGAGCGCGTGACGATCGTGACGCCGTCCTTGTCGATGTCGGCGTAGGTCTTCGCCGGCGAGTTCACGGGCACGAACACCGTCTTCGTCTCGGCCGCGAAGGGGCGCGTGAAGAGCACCTGCTCGGCACGTGCCGGGGTGATATAGGTGGCCGCCGTCGACAGGTCGCACTTGTGCGTGTTGATGCTGGGAATGAGTGCGGCGAAGCTCGTGTCGACCCGCTGGATCTTGACGCCGAGGTCCTTCGCGATCTCCGTTTCGAGATCGACGTCGAGCCCTTCCCACTCGCTCGTCTTCGGATTCTTGACGTTGTAGGGCGGGTACGCCGCTTCGCAGATCACGATCGATCCGCGCTCCTTGATCTGCGAGAGCAACGAATCGGGCTCGGCGGCGGCGCTCGCACCGGCGATCAGCATCCCGGCGACCACGACGCCCAGCGTCCATTTCGCAATCATCGACTCCTCCTGGCGGCGTCTGTACGCCGTTCTCCGGCTATCGGAAATGATTGCCGGGCCCGGGATTATTTATGACCGGGTTCGGCATTGTCAAACGCGACAGGGAACGCGCTCACCGAACTTGCGCACGGCCGATTCGGAGAGGGTCAAGCCGAGGCCCGGCGCCTCGTTCAGCGTCAACCACCCGTTCGCGATTTTCGGCGCATCCTCGAACAACTCTGCCTGCAGCGGGTCGCGCTCCGGATCGGTGAACGATTCCACGATGGATCCGGCGGGGCTTGCGGCAACGATGTGCGCATGAATGAAGCAGTCGTGATGGGGAGCGACCTCGACGTGATTGAGCTCGCACAGAGCAGCGAGTTTGCGGCCCTCGGTGAAGCCGCCCATCATCGTGCAATCGAATTGAAGGATGCGAATCGCGTCCTCCTCGAGCATCGCACGGCAGCCAAAGCTCGTCAGCTCGCTTTCGCCGGCCGAAAGCGGGATGGGTGTTCGCATGGCGAGTAATTTGAGCTCGCGTCGATCGTCGGCCCAGCGAACAGGCTCCTCGAGCCAGCGGGGTCGCAGCGGTTCGAGGAGTCGCGCACCCTCGATCGCCGTGTCGAGATCCCAGGCGCGATTGACATCGATCATCAGATCGTTGTCGTCTCCGATCACTTCCCGAACCACCGCCATGCGCTCGACGTCCTCACCGACGGACAGCCCGCCCACCTTGCCCTTGAAGCCTTTATGCCCCTGCTCCTTCAGCATCTGAATCTCGTCTCGCAGCTCGGCCGTGTCCTTGCCGTCACGGTAGTAGGCGCACGTCACGTAGCACGGCACCTTGCTGCGAAACCCTCCGAACAGCCGATAGAGCGGCAATCCGGCAACCTTGCCCATGATGTCCCACGCTGCGATGTCGACGGCCGCCGAGATCCGGATGATTGCCTCGCGCGACCAGCCCTTCTCGCTTGCGATGCGCTGTGCCGTCAGCGCGAAGAGT
>JAICLP010000434.1 GCA_025925475.1 Burkholderiales bacterium
CTCGCCGAGCGCCATCCGCAGATGTGGCCCGACGATCCGCGCGCTCGTGCGTGGGCGCGCTCGATCAGCGCCGAGATGCATTCGGGATTTGCGACGCTGCGCAGCGAGATGACGATGTGCGTTCGCGAGCGGGTCGACGTGCGTCCGTGGTCTCCGGGTCTTTCGGCGAACATCGAGCGCGTGGTGGCGATCTGGGACGAATCGCGGCGGCGCTTCGGCGCTGGCGGCGCATTCCTGTGCGGCCGCTATTCGATCGCCGACTGCTTCTATGCGCCGGTCGCGTTTCGTTTCCGGACCTACGACGTGAAGCCGGGCGGCGCGGCCGCCGGTTATCTCGAAGCGCTGCTCGCGCATCCGGACGTCAGGGAATGGGAACGCGCCGCGCTTGCCGAGACCTCGATCATCGAGGTCGACGAGCCGCGGCTCGTCTATCGCGACAAGCTCGCTGCTCGCTGACCGTTGCATGAACGACACCGCGATCACCCGAGTCGAGGAGCGCATTCGCGCCGCGGTTGCCGACCGGCGGCCGCTGCGCATTCACGGCGGATGCACGAAGGACTTCTACGGCGACGTCATTCTCGGCGATGCGCTCGACGTGCGCGAGGTCAGTGGCATCGTGTCGTATGCGCCGGGCGAGCTCGTGCTGACGGCGCGCGCCGGCACGCCGCTCGGCGAAATCGAGGATGCGCTCGCCGCGCACGGGCAGATACTGGCGTTCGAGCCGCCCCATCACGGCGAAGCGTCGACGCTTGGCGGTGTGGTGGCGAGCGGCTTCTCCGGTCCCCGCCGGCCGCATGCGGGCGCCGCGCGCGACTTCGTGCTCGGCACGCGCGTGGTCGACGGCACCGGAACTTCGCTCGCGTTCGGCGGACAGGTGATCAAGAACGTCGCGGGCTTCGACGTGTCGCGCCTCATGACCGGCGCACTCGGCACGCTCGGTGTCATCACCGAAATCTCGCTCAAGTGCCTGCCGAAACCGAAGGTCGAGACGACGCGCGTCGTTCGTTGCGACGGGGTGCACGCGATTCGGCTCATGAACGAGTGGGGCGGCAGGGCGCTGCCGATTTCGGCGACGTGCTTTCACAGCGACGCGCTGCACGTGCGGCTGTCGGGCGCGGCCGCTGCAGTCACCGGCGCCGCGGCGATCATCGGCGGTGAAGAGATCGACGGCGCGTCGCTCTGGCGCGCGCTGCGCGACCAGACGCTCGACTATTTCCGGCCGGCGATTGAAGGCGACGCGACGCTGTGGCGCGTTTCGGTACGGTCGAACGCGCCGTGGACGGCGATGGACGCGGACGTGCTGCTCGAATGGGGCGGCGCGCTCCGCTGGCTTGTTTGCCCGACACCGCTCGATCCGCAACTAGTGCGCAACTGGGCATCCGGGCACGGCGGCCATGCGACCCTCTATC
This sequence comes from Burkholderiales bacterium, assembly GCA_025925475.1. Lineage (GTDB taxonomy): Bacteria > Pseudomonadota > Gammaproteobacteria > Burkholderiales > Casimicrobiaceae > VBCG01. Next base: position 1,410 of record JAICLP010000434.1, read on the forward strand.
GCGCGAAGGACAAGTCCGCGGGAACGTTCCAGCCGTTGCCCGCACCCATGCTCGCGTTGCACGAGCGGCTGAAGCAGGTGTTCGACCCGCACCGCATTCTGAACCCCGGCCGCATGTACGCCGCGTTCTGAAATGAAACATCCCCCCACGCTCGCTTCGCTCGCTGCCCCCCGGGGGGCCTGTCAGTGGCTTGGGGCGGCCCGGCGCCACTGAGATGGAAACGCGACTGCTGCCGGCGCTCGCCGCGACACCGGAAGGCCAGGAGGCGGAGTCGATCCTGCGCGCCTGCGTGCACTGCGGCTTCTGCACGGCGACGTGCCCCACCTACCAACTGCTGGGCGACGAGCTCGACGGGCCGCGCGGACGCATCTACCTGATCAAGCAGGCGCTGGAAGGGAGCGAAGTCACGTCGAAGACGCAGCTCCATCTCGACCGCTGCCTCACGTGCCGCGCCTGCGAAACGACGTGTCCGTCCGGCGTGCGATA
>JAICLP010000416.1 GCA_025925475.1 Burkholderiales bacterium
AAGGCCCGCTTCGCGCGCGTGTATGCTGGGTTTGCAACTGGTGCCCAGAAGAGGACTCGAACCTCCACAGTGTTGCCACCGCCAGGACCTGAACCTGGTGCGTCTACCAATTCCGCCATCTGGGCACGCCTGACCAACCGATAATTTTAAGGTCTTCACCTAACCATTGTCAAAATCGATTCCCCTTCGCCGCCGTGCGGCAACGCAGCCGCGCAGCGACCGTCCGCGCAAACGCACGCGCGACGCCGATGACCTCGAATCGAAACCGACCTGCGCTGCGATTCTGCGCGCGTTGAGCGACGCGGGCGTTCCGCTCGCACCTGCCGAGATCGCATCGCGGCTCGCGATCGGCCGGCGGCAACAGCACCTGTTCGATGCGTGCGTCGCGACGCTCGAGCGCGACGGCGAGATCCTCGTCAACCGAAAGGGCGAGCTTTGCATCGTCGCGAAGCTCGATCTCGTGCGCGGCACCGTACAGGGTCATCCGGACGGCTATGGCTTCCTCGTTCCCGACGAACGCGGCGACGACCTGTTCCTGTCGCCGCGCGAGATGCACAAGGTGCTGCACGGCGATCGCGTCACCGCGAAGCGCGTCGGCTTCGATCGTCGCGGACGCCCGGAGGGCGAGATCGTCGACGTGCTCGAGCGCGCGAATCGGGAGATCGTCGGACGCATTCACCAGGAGCGCGGGCTCTGGTTCGTCGAAGCGGAAAACCGCCGCATCAGCCAGGATCTGCTGATCGCCGACGGCGATCGCAAAGGCGCGCAACCGGGCCAGGTCGTCGTCGTCGAGATCGTCGAGCAGCCGAGCGCGCATGGCGAAGCGGTCGTGCGTGTGAAGGACGTGCTCGGCAGCGCGACCGATCCCGGCATCGAGATCGAGATTGCGTTGCGCAAGCACGATCTGCCGTTCGAATGGAGCGCCGCGGCCGAGCGGCAGGCGCAGCGCCTGCCTTTGGTCGTGCGTCCCGCGGACCGGAAGGGACGCACCGATCTCACCGGCCTGCCGCTGGTGACGATCGACGGCGAGACCGCGAAAGACTTCGACGATGCCCTTTATTGCGAACCCGACGGGCGCGGCTTCCGCCTCGTCGTCGCGATCGCGGATGTCGCGCACTACGTCCGCGACGCCGATGCGCTCGATGGCGCTGCGCGCGAGCGCGGCACGTCGGTCTACTTTCCACGCCGCGTGATCCCGATGCTGCCCGAGGCGCTGTCGAACGAGCTCTGCTCGCTCAAGCCCGACGTCGACCGCCTGTGCATGGCGTGCGACATGAAGATCGACGCGCGCGGCACGATCAGGTCGTATGCGTTCTTTCCGGCGGTCATCCATTCGCGGGCCCGGCTCACGTACACGCAGGTCCATGCGTGGCTGCGCGATCCCGCGGTTGCGCGCGGAACGGTTGGCGAGGCGCTGTTGCCGCATCTTGTTCAGCTGCATACGCTCTTCAAGGTCCTGCTCGCGGCGCGCGAGCGTCGCGGCGCCATCGACTTCGACACCGCCGAGCTCGCGCTGCAGTTCGATCAGTACGGCAAGATCGCCGACATCGTGCCAGCACCGCGCAACGATGCGCATCGCGTGATCGAGGAATGCATGCTCGCGGCGAACGTCTGCGCGGCGAACTTCGTCGCGCAGAACGAGCAGCCTGCGCTCTATCGGATCCACGAGCGGCCTCCGCCCGACAAGCTCGCCGCGCTCCGCGAATTCCTCGCGAGCTCTGCACTGACGCTCACCGGTGGCGACAGTCCGACGGCGATGGACTACGCCGCGCTGATCGATCGCATCCGCGAGCGGCCCGATTTCGCGCTGCTGCAGACCGTGCTGCTGCGCTCGCTGTCGCGCGCCGAGTACAGTCCCGACAACGTCGGCCATTTCGGACTCGCCTACGACGCATACGCGCACTTCACCTCGCCGATCCGCCGCTATCCCGACCTGCTCGTCCATCGCGCGATCAAGGCGGTGCTCACGGGAAAGCGATATGCGCCAAAGGGCGCGACGTGGGCCGAGCTCGGCGTGCACTGCTCGATGACCGAGCGGCGCGCCGACGACGCGTCGCGCGACGTGCTGCAATGGCTCAAATGCCATTACATGCAGGAGAAGGTCGGCGAGACGTTCGCCGGCACGATCAGCGGCGTCGCGAGCTTCGGCATCTTCGTCACGCTCGACGGCCTCGACATCGACGGCCTCGTGCACGTGACCGAGCTGCCGCGCGACTACTTCCACTTCGACGCCGTGCGCCACGCG
>JAICLP010000267.1 GCA_025925475.1 Burkholderiales bacterium
GCGCAAGGCGCTGCGCCGTGATGATGTTGACCGACGAGGCGATGTTGAACGGCGCCACGCCCATGTTCATCATCCGCACGAGCGTCGACGGCGCGTCGTTCGTGTGCAGCGTCGACAGCACGAGGTGACCCGTTTGCGCGGCCTTGATCGCGATTTCGGCCGTTTCGAGGTCGCGGATTTCGCCGACCATGATCACGTCCGGATCCTGGCGGAGGAACGCCCGCAGCGCCAATGCGAACGTGAGCCCGGCCTTTTCGTTGACGTTCACTTGGTTCACACCAGGCAGCATGATTTCGGCCGGATCCTCGGCCGTCGCAATGTTGACGCCGGGCTGGTTCAGGATCGACAGGCACGTGTAAAGCGAAACGGTCTTGCCGCTGCCGGTCGGACCGGTGACGAGAATCATCCCGTACGGTCGTCCGACGGCGAACAGCAGTTGCTGCTGCTGGTCGGGCTCGTAGCCGAGCGCTTCGATGCCGAGCTTGACGCCCGACGAATCGAGGATCCGCATGACGATCTTCTCGCCGAAGAGCGTCGGCAGCGTCGAGACGCGGAAGTCGATCGCCTTGTTCTTCGTCAGCACGAGCTTCATGCGCCCGTCCTGCGGCACGCGCTTCTCGGCGATGTCGAGCTTGCTGATCACCTTGATCCGCGACGCGACCTTGTCCTTGATCGCGAGCGGCGGCTGCGCGACCTCGATCAGCACGCCGTCGAGGCGATAGCGGATCCTGTAGTACTTCTCGTACGGCTCGAAGTGGATGTCCGACGCGCCGGCGGTGATCGCGTCGATCAGCACCTTCTGGATGTAGCGGACGACGGGCGCGTCCTCGACCTCGCTGTCCTCCTCGGCCGACGACGGTCCGGTCCCGACCCCGCCGTCCTCGAGCGTGATCTCGATGTCCTCGAGGGCCGCCATTTCCTTGAGCGACGCGCCCATCGACTCGACGATCTTCGCGATCGCCTGGGCGAGCTTGTCGTCCTCGACGACGACGGGCTCGACGACGAGGTTCGTCTTGAACCGGACTTCGTCGAGCGCCTGGAGATTGGCCGGATCGGACGTCGCGACGTAGAGCCGGTTGCCGCGCTTGTGCAGCGGCAGAACCCGACGCGTCTGGGCAATGCGCGTATCGAAGTACTCGCGGTTCAGCTGGTCGGCGTCGAAGCCGGAAAGGTCGAACAGCGGCACCCCGAAGGCCCGCGATGCGAACACGGCCAGCTGATGCGCCGACAGCCGCTTGCCCGACAGCACCTGCTCGACGAACGACACGCCCGACGATTGCGACTGCACCTGCAGCGCTTCGGCCTCGGATTCCGACATGACGCCGTGCTGCGCCAGCGCGCGCGCAAGGCCGCTGATGTTCCGAGTGGCGGCGTGGGTGGCCATATCAGTCGGGAAGGGCCGCCCCGACCGAGTGACCGCGCCCCCTCGGGGGCAGCGTGCATTGCGAGCGTGGGGGTCGTTTCATCCTATCGGGAAGGGCCGCCCCGAGCGACTGGCCAGCCCCCCGGGGGGCAGCGAGCGGAGCGAGCGTGGGGGGATGCTTCATCCTAGGCGTCAGGGATCAGAGGACGGAGAATGGACACGGCGTAGACATGGCGGTGTTTTCGGTGGCGCGGCGGGTGCCGCGATCAGGTTTCATCTTTGTGGATTTCGGTGTCGTATTTTTGCCACGATTGCCGGTGCTCGGCGCGAGGCGGACGTTGCGAACGGTGATCGGAACGTCAGCGAAAGCAAGCATCGTGCCGTCCGTCGGCCTCGCGACGCCTGCTGTCTCCCGTTACGCGCAGGCCGCCTTCGCCGTCGACGCACCGGCGCGCTTATTCCATTCGCATAAAAATTGGCCTGTCGATCATGCCCGCTCGGGCTGGGTTTGTAAAGGCGCGCTCCCTCGTCCAACCGGCGGAAGCAGGCGCACGACGCGAACCGCCCGGTCCTGCGTTTGCAGGATCTCGACGGCCTGGTCGTCGACCTTGAACGTGATGCCCGCGTCGGGGATCTCGCCCAGGTGCTCGACGATCAGCCCGTTCAGCGTCTTCGGCCCGTCCAGCGGAAAGCGCGTGCCCAGCCTGCGGTTCAGCGTGCGCAGCGGCGCCATGCCGTCGACGACGATGCTGCCGTCCGCCTCGCGGCGGAAGCTCTCGGCGCCCCCCGGCGCCTGCGTCGTGAACTCGCCGATGATTTCCTCGACGATGTCCTCGATCGTGACGAGCCCCTGCAGCTCGCCGTACTCGTCGACGACGAGGCCAAGGCGCTGGCGATCGGCCTGGAACTGCTGCAACTGCGTCAGCAGCGGCGTGCCGAGCGGCACGAAATAGGGGGGGCGCAGAACCGCGCGGATGCGCTCCGCATCGAGCTCGCCGCCGCCCTGCATCGCATGCAGGATGCTCTTGACCGCGAGGACGCCGACGATGTTGTCGAGCGAGCCCTCGCAAACCGGGAGCCGCGTGTGATACGACGTCACGAGCTGCTGGCGCAGCGTCGACGGCTTTTCCGACAGGTCGAGCGCGTGGATCTGACTGCGCGGCGTCATCACGTCGTCCACGCTGATCGCCTCGAGGTCCATCAGGTTCGCGAGCATCGTCTTGTGCTTGCCGCGGAAGTACTGCGCGCCCTCGAGCACGAGCGAGCGCAACTCCTCCTGCGACAGGTTCGTGCTGGGCTGCGCCGCGGGCCGGAAGCGGAAGAGCTTCAGCAATCCCTGCACGAACAGGTTGACGAACCAGACGACCGGCCGCGTGAAGCGCAAAAGCGGCGTCAGCACGAAGCTCACGAGCGGCGCCAGCCGATCGGCGTACGCGGCGCCGACCACCTTCGGCGTGATCTCGGAAAACACGAGGATCAGGAACGTGACGGCGACCGTCCCGAGCGCGAGCGGCCACTCGCCCTGACCGAGCAGACGCACGGTGATGACGCTCGCGATCGTCGCCGCGGCGGCGTTCAGCAGGTTGTTGCCGAGCAGGATCAGGCCGAGCAGCCGGTCGGTCCGCCCGAGCAGCGCAAGCGCGAGCCGCGCGCCGCGCGCGCCGCGCTGCGCCTGGTGCTTCAGCCGATAGCGGTTCGCCGCCATCATCGCCGTCTCGGCGATCGAGAAGAAACCGGAGGTCACCAGCAGCACGATCAGCGCGAGCGCGAGCGTGCCAAGGGAGAAGTCGTCCAATGGATGTCGGCGGCGTCTTTATCGGCCGAGCACGACCTCGCGCACGAACTTGCTGCCGAGGTAGCCGAGCACGAGCAGCAGCGTGCCGGCGAGAATCCATTTTAGCGCCGTGCGTCCGCGCCAGCCATAACGCCAACGGCCGAAGAGCAGCACCGCGAACGCGACCCAGCCGGCGACGGTGAACACGATCTTGTTCGTGAGCGTTGCCGGCGTGCCGAAGAGCTCCTCGGAGAACAGCATGCCGCTCGCGAGCGTGAGCGTCAGCAGCACGAAGCCGACGGTCAGCAGGCGAAACATGTAGCGCTCGAGCGTGAGCAGCGGCGGTGTCGCGCTCGCGGCGGCGCCCGGGTGGCCGCGGTGCAGGCGCTTCTCGAGCCCGGTCATCACGAGCGCCTGCAGCGCCACGACGACGAACAGCGCATACGCGACGAGCGCGATGCCGATGTGCACGGCGGCCCACGGATCGCCGGCGAAGGCGACGCGATGCGGCGACGCGGCAAGCGGCGGCAACAGCGCGCAGACCGCTGCGACCGGCAGCACGACGGCGGCGACGCCGGGCAACGTGCGCAGCACGCCGGTCAGCCACGCGGCGAGCACCGCGAGTCCGGCCACGAGCGACAGAGCGTTGACGAACGACAGATCGAGTCCGCCGGGGCCGATGATCGCGCGCGAGATCGCGATCGCGTGCAGGATCAGTGCGAGCGCCAGCAGTGCCGGTGCGACGCCGCGCGGTGCGCGCGTTGCGGCGCGCGGCCAGCGCAGCCATGCCGTGGCCGCGTAGATCGCCGCGACGAGCACGTGCAGTAGAATGATCACCCTCGAAAGTTTACCTGACGGCGTTCGCGTTCCCGCGTGCGGCGCCGGCCCGTTCCCATGCTCGAAACATTGACCGAACGCCTGTCGCGCGTCGTCAAGACGCTGCGCGGCGAAGCACGACTCACCGACGCGAACATAGAGGACGCGATGCGCGAAGTGCGCCTCGCGCTGCTCGAAGCGGACGTCGCGCTACCGGTCGTGCGCACCTTCGTGAACGACCTGCGCGAGAAGGCGATCGGTCAGGAAGTCGTCGCGTCGCTGACGCCCGGCCAGGCGCTGATCGGCGTCGTCGCGCGCGAGCTCACCGCGTTGATGGGCACAACCGCGCAGCCGCTTCAACTCGCGACGAAGCCGCCCGCAGTGATCCTGCTCGCGGGCCTTCAGGGTGCCGGCAAGACGACGACCGCCGCGAAGCTCGCGCGGATCATCGCGCGCGAGAAGAAGAAGGTCCTGCTCGTGTCGACCGACGTCTACCGGCCGGCGGCGATCGAGCAATTGAAAACGCTGGCAGCACAAGTCAACGTCGACTTCTTTCCGTCGACGACGACTGAAGCGCCGATCGCGATCGCCAACGCCGCGCACGCGTTCGCGCGCAGCCACTATCACGACGTGCTGATCGTCGACACGGCAGGGCGCCTGTCGATCGACGAGGCGATGATGCGCGAGATCGCCGACTTGCACAAAGCCGTGCAGCCGGTCGAGACGCTGTTCGTCGTCGATGCGATGCAGGGCCAGGATGCGGTCAACACGGCACGCGCGTTCCA
>JAICLP010000063.1 GCA_025925475.1 Burkholderiales bacterium
CGCGCGGGTCCGTCGTCCCGGTGTCGCCGCGCATTGCTCTCATGGGCATTGCTGGCTGTCGCTTCACCGGTTCACCGAATCTCGTCGGGCGCCGCGCCGGTGAGAATCCACCGCGCGACGACATCCACTACCTGCTGTTCCCTGCCCTCGAAGTGCGGATGCACGATGTTGCCGGCATCGATCGTGTGCGCACGCGGTTGCCGTGCGTCGTGCACCGTCACCACCGTCTTGCGTCCGTAAGCCTGCGGCCTCGCCGCAGGCGGCGCCGCATTGTCTGCGCGATGCCTTACGGCGAGCACGCGCATGCGATCGGATTTCTGCGGCTGGTCGAGCGCTTCGTCGACGCACGACAGCAGCACCGCACCGGCGAGATCGCCGATGCTGGCGGTCGCGACCGCCGCCGACAGCGCGCCGTTGTTGAGTCCCAGCACCCACGTCCGCGCCTGGGGCCACTGTTGCTTCGTCCACTGCACGGCCGTCTGCAGGTCGGCGACGTGATCGTCGGAAAGTCGCCACGCGCGATCCATCACCGGCCGATCGGTCGGCGGCGACAGCGCGACGACGGGACCGCCGATCGCGTTGGCAAGACGCTGCCGCTGCGGCAGCGGCAGTCCGCCGTGCACGCTCGGCACGCCGTCGCGCGACGTGACCGCGAAGCCGCCGCCACCGCCGCCGAGCACGATGACGGCGTGCTGCTCGTCCGCGAACGGTTTCGCTTCGGTCACGAGCAGCACTTCGCGCACGCCCGGACGCGACTCTAGCACCTGCACGCGTTCGCGGATCGCGACCGACTGCGCCGCCTCGGGCGCGACCGAGAGGGCGAGTGCCGCTGTCATCGCTGCGCCGCGTCGCATCGCGTTTTACTGACAGGCCTCGCAATCGGGATTGTCGATGCTGCAGAACTTGGGTTCGGGCTCCGGCGGCGGGGCGCTTGTGCGCGCCGGTGCCGCCATCGCGGCGAGTGTGCTCGACTCGGCGACCGCATTGAGCTCGCCGCCACGTCCTGTCGACTTCTCCGCCGATGTTGCCGCAAGCGAGCGCAGGTAGTACGTGGTCTTCAACCCCCGCGTCCACGCGAGCTTGTACGTGTCGTCGAGCTTCTTCCCCGATACGCCCGACATGTAGATGTTGAGGCTCTGCGCCTGGTCGATCCATTTCTGGCGGCGCGCACCGGCTTCGACGATCCACGACGGCTCGACCTCGAACGCCGTCGCATACAGCAGCCGCAGCTCTTCCGGCACGCGGTCGATTTTCGCGAGCGAACCGTCGAAATACTTGAGATCGGACACCATCACGTCGTCCCACAGGTTGCGCGCCTTCAAGTCCCTGACGAGCTGCTCGTTGACGACGGTGAACTCACCCGACAGGTTCGACTTGACGTAGATGTTCTGGTACTCGGGCTCGATCGACGCGGCGACGCCGATGATGTTCGAGATCGTCGCCGTCGGCGCGATCGCGATGCAGTTCGAGTTGCGCATGCCGTGCGCGGCGATGCGCTTGCGCAAGTCGTCCCAGTCGAGCGTCGACTGCTCGTCGATCTCGACGTAGCCGCCGCGCTGGTCGCGCAGCAGCGCAAGCGTGTCCTGCGGCAGGATGCCGCGATCCCACAGGCTGCCCTTGTACGACGCGTAACGGCCGCGCTCTTCGGCAAGCTCGGTCGACGCGTGGTACGCGTGATAGCAGACGGCCTCCATCGACGTGTCGGCGAACGCGAGCGCCGCATCCGACGCATAGGGAACGCGCATCAGGTGCAGGCAATCCTGGAAGCCCATGATGCCGAGCCCCACGGGCCGGTGCTTCAGGTTCGAGTTCCGTGCCTTCGACACCGCGTAGTAGTTGATGTCGATCACGTTGTCGAGCATCCGCATCGCGGTGCCGATCGTACGCGCGAGCTTGGCCTGGTCGAGCTCGTAGCGGCCGTCGACTTCGCGCATGTGCGCAAGCAGGTTGACCGAGCCCAGGTTGCAGACGGCGATTTCGGTCTCGCTCGTGTTGAGCGTGATCTCGGTGCACAGGTTCGAGCTGTGCACGGTGCCGATGTGCTGCTGCGGCGAGCGCACGTTGCACGCGTCCTTGAACGTGATCCACGGATGCCCGGTCTCGAACAGCATTGACAGCATCTTCCGCCACAAGTGGACCGCGGCAACTTTCTTGAAGAGCTTCACTTCGCCGCGCGCGACCTTCTCTTCGTAGCGCTCGTACGCCTCCTCGAATGCGCGGCCCCATTTGTCGTGCAGGTCGGGCACGTCCGACGGCGAGAACAGCGTCCACTCGCCGCCTTCCATCACGCGCTTCATGAAGAGATCCGGCACCCAGTTCGCCGTGTTCATGTCGTGCGTGCGGCGCCGGTCGTCGCCCGTGTTCTTGCGCAGTTCGAGGAATTCCTCGATGTCGAGGTGCCACGTCTCGAGGTACGTGCACACCGCCCCTTTGCGCTTGCCGCCGTTGTGCGCGAGTCCCGCCGACGTCAGGTACGACTCGTCGGTGTCAACCTTGAGGTCGACGACGAGCGGCTTGGGCGTGATCGGCGCAATCGCGCGGATGCGTGAGAAGAGCGTGCCGCCGAGCGTGATCCAGTTGCGCTTCGCAATCGGCCTGCAGCCGACAAGACCGGCGATCTCCGCCACCGCGGGGATGCGCAGGTCGTACGCCGTCGATGCACCGCGGAATGCGATCGTCGAGCCGTCGGAGCGGGTGCCGACATGCGCGTTGTCGCGCCGCCGCCGCTGGCCCGCGACCGGCACGCCGAGGCGCAGACACTGGTAGCGGACGCCTTCGGCCAGCGGCTGCGACGCCGTCGTGAAGTAGATCTCCTTGCCGCACGACACGCCGCCGTCGGCCTCGAGAAGACCGCGCAGCATCGCGAGCGCCTGCGGGCGCGGCAGATGCGAAAGCCGCGGTGCGATGCGCTTGCGATGCGCGTCGTCGTACAAATCGTCGTAGGCGAACGGCAGCGTTTGCGGTCCGGCGCCGACGATGCGCCCGGTCGTCGCGTCGCGGACGACGCCCCGGCCGGCGGCCCAATGCACCTGCGCGTACGTCTCGCCGCGCGCCGTTTCCCAATAGTGGATGCCGCGTGCTTCGAGGTAATCGCGGACGAACTGCAAATGCTCGTCGCGCGCCGGATTGCCCGACACGCCCCATTGGCGGCCGTCCTTCGACAAGTGGCCATCGCCGAGCAGCACGCCGTAGAGGCGCGCATCGTCCTCGTCAATTCCTTCGACGGGAACGACTTCGCTCGGTATCGTGAGGCCGATGTAGTCGCCGATCGCAAGCTTGCCGGCGTCGGTCCACTGCGGCGCGACCTTGCCCTTCGCGATCCATTCGGCCGTGCGCTCGCACGACTGCTCGAGCGGCACGCCGGTGAGCGCCCAGAACGGGTGTCCACCGGTCACTTCGATCGGCTCGAGCGAATGCTTGACCTCGATCGCGAGCATCGCGTCGCGCTGCTCGTAGACGAGCTTCTCGGTCACCTCGCGATAAACCCCGCTTTGCCCGAGCACGAGGTCGCCGGCCTGCACGCTGCGGATCGGCAGCACGCCACGCGCCGTGTACACCTGCGTATCGGGCGCGAAGCATTGATTCACGGCGACGGCGGTGTCGTTTACGACCTTCAGGAACGGCACGACGCCCTGCGACTTGCCGTTCGTGCCCTTGATGTGCGAGCCCATCGCGCGCACGTTCGTCCAGTCGTTGCCGAGGCCGCCCGCGAACTTGGAGAGCAGCGCGTTCTCCTTGATCGCCTCGTAGATGCCGTCGAGGTCGTCGGAGACCGTCGTCAGGTAGCACGACGAGAGCTGCGACCGATGCGTGCCCGAGTTGAACAGAGTCGGCGTCGAGCTCATGAAGTCGAACGTCGACAGCACGTCGTAGAACTCGATCGCGCGCGCCTCGCGGTCGACTTCGGAAAGCGCGAGCCCCATCGCGACGCGCATGAAGAAGCATTGCGGCAGCTCGAAGCGACGGCCGCCGACGTACTGGTCGACGAGGAAGTAGCGATCGTAGAGGGTCTGCAGGCCCAGGTAGCCGAACTGCAGGTCGCGCTCGGGTTTCAACGCGTTGCCGAGACGCTTCAAATCGAACTGCATGAGCGCCTCGTTCAGCAGTCCTATCTTGATGCCATGCCTGACGAACTGCGGGAAGTACTCGGCGTAACGCGTCGCCATGTCGGCCTGCGTGGCGTCCTCGCCGAGCGCCTCGAAGCGCAGCGCGTCGAGCAGGAGGCGCGCGGTGACGTACGAATACGCCGGGTCCTTCTCGATCAGCGTGCGCGCGGCGAGGACGACGCATTTGCGCACTTCCTCCATCGGCACGCCGTCGTAGAGGTCCTTGAGCGTTGCCTTGAGGATCCGGTTCGGCTCCGCGTCGGGGAGCCCCTCGCACGAGACGTTGACGAGGTCCGAGAGGCGGTCGAAGTCGAGCGGCTTGCGCACGCCGTTGTCGAGGACGTGCAGCGTCGTGTCCTCGGACTTCGCCGTCTGCTGCTGCTTCTGCTGCGCGCGTTCCTGCGCGCGCTTTTCGCGGTAAAGGACGTAGGCGCGCGCGACTTCGTGCTCGCCGCCGCGCATCAGCACGAGCTCGACCTGGTCCTGGATTTCCTCGATGTGGATCGCGCCGCCGTCGGGCTTGCGCTTGAGAAGCGCGGCGACGACCGCGTCGGTCGACTTCGCGACCTGGTCGCGTACGCGCGCCGATGCCGCACCCTGGCCGCCGCTCACCGCGAGGAAGGCCTTCGTCATCGCGATCGAAATCTTCGCGGGCTCGAAGCCGACGACCGCGCCATTGCGGCGGATCACCTTGAACTGTGCGAACCGCGGATCGGTGCCGGTCACGGTCCCTCCCGTTTCTCCCACGATCAGATCGCGCGGCGGTGTGGCAGTGGGCGAGGGGGACGTCGTGACGATGCGCATGAAGAGACTCCTTGTTTTTGCCTTGTCGTTGCCGGCGTCGCCGCCGGCGCATCTGTTCGTGGGTGCGCCATAGGCGCGAGGGGCATGCAGACCCCGAAGTGGGTGTCGGTCCTTCCGGCCCGAAACCGGCGGTGCCAACGCCCGATCGCCGCGGATCGCCCGCAGTTCGAATCTACTATATGTTGTGTCGCAAGTGTGTTTTCGCCACCAAGCATAGTAGGCGGACGCAGGCAGCGCAAGCGTTTTTTCCTCCACAGGCCGAAGGCCCGGAAGCCCGCGCAAAACGGCCTTTCGCGGGCGATCGCACGAACGATCACCCGTATCTCCACCGGCTATCCACCGTGCTATCCACAGCGCGCGGCGGCGCGGGCTTGCGACCGACGAACGGCAACGCGTCGTTGCAGTTTTGCGACACTTGCTATTCGGCGCGCGGCAGCTCGAACAGCGCGTCGCCCGCAATCGCGACGATGCGCTCATCGCGCGACGGCACGACGTCGGCCATGCCGGTGAAGCGCCCGAACGCCGGCAGGATCGCGTGGTCGCGCCCGACGACGAAGCAGGGGAGTCGTGCCGATTCGCCGGCGGCTTCGATGCGGACCGCGGGATGCAGATGGCCGCACAACGCGTAGCCCGAGCGTGGCTTCTCGGGCTGGTGGCACGCGAGAAACGGCGGCAGCGGATACGGCGCGTCGACGCAGCGCACCTGCCATTCCACAGGCGGGTCGCCGGCGTTTGCGTCGTGATTGCCGCGCACGAGCGTGACTTCGACGTGCGGATGACGCGCGCGCCACGCGACGAATGCATGCGTCAATGCGTCGACGCGCCCCGCTTTGGCATGCAGGAAATCGCCGAGCACCACGAGACGTGCAGCGCCGGTTTGCGCGATCAGTTCGTCCAGCCGGCGCAAATCGGTCGCGGTCGATCCGCGCGGAAGCGGCACGCCGGCGGCACGAAATGCGGCAGCCTTGCCGAGGTGAACGTCGGCGACGAACAGCGTGCGCTCACGCGGCCATTCGAGCGCGCGCAATGCGTGCAGCACGACGCGCTCGCCGGCGAGCGTCGTCGTACGCCGGCGCGCGCCCTGCGACGGCGGCGATGGAGGGCCGAACGGGAACGGCAGGGTTGAGGCGGACATCGATTCGCGCAAAATTGCAGCGCCACGTGTGCACGGCGCGCAATCGAGGCACAATGGTAGTCGACGCACCGCACGCGAAAGACGCACCGCACGCGAAAGGTCCTCGCTCGACATGCCACGCTTTGCCGCCAACCTGTCGTTCCTGTTCACCGAAGTGCCGTTCCTATCGCGCTTCGGCGAGGCCGCGCAGGCCGGATTTCGCGCCGTCGAGTTCGCATTCGCCTACGAGTACCGGATCCAAGAGGTGGTCGCCGAGCAGCAGGCGCACCGTCTCGAGGTCGTGCTGATCAACGCGCCGCCCGGCGATTGGGAGGCGGGCGACCGTGGCCTTGCATCGCTGCCCGGACGGGAGCACGAGTTCAATGCGGGCCTCGCGAATGCGTTGCGCTATGCGCAGGCGCTCGCGTGTCCGCGCATTCACGTGATGGCCGGCGTCGTGCCGCCCACCGCCGACGACGCCGAGCGCGAGCGACGGATGCGCACCTACGTGCGCAACCTGCGGCATGCGGCCACCGAGGCGGCGGCGCAGAAGGCCACGATCCTGATCGAGCCGATCAATCCGCGCGACATGCCGAACTACCTGCTGACGACGCAGGCGCAGGCGCATGCGGTGCGAAACGAGGTCGGCGCGCGCAATCTCAAGGTGCAGATGGACTTCTATCACGCCCAGATCGTCGAGGGCGACCTGACGGAGAAGCTGCGCCATTGGCTCCCGCACATCGGTCACGTGCAGATCGCCGGCGTCCCGGGGCGTCACGAGCCCGACGTCGGCGAAATCAACTACGGCTACCTCTTCAAGGTGCTCGACGAGCTCAAGTACGACGGATGGGTCGGCTGCGAATATCGCCCCGCGCAGGGCACCGACGCTGGCCTTACCTGGCTCTACCGGCTGCTCGATCGGCGACCTTCCGCGAGCAGGGCACCCGGCTGAAAGGAACGACGATGGCACTCGCATTCGCGTGGCTCGGACCCGATTTCGCAACGGCCGGGCAATTGAGCGTCGACGACGTCGCACAGGCGGCCGCCGAAGGCTTTCGCAGCATCGTCAACAATCGGCCCGACTTCGAGGGTGGACCTTCGCAACCGACGTCGCAGTCGATCGAGGGGGCTGCCTCCGCCGCCGGGCTCGACTACGCGTTCCTTCCCGTGCAGTCCGGCTTCCAGACGCCGGAAGAGATCGCGACGATGCGCGACCTCCTCGACAAGCTGCCAAAGCCGGTGCTCGGCTTCTGCCGCTCGGGCGCGCGCACGAGCAACCTCTATCGCGCCGCAAAGAAGCGCTAGAAAATGGGGTCAGAGACGAATTTCCCGTCGTCGAGGAAAATCGTCTCTGACCCCACGTTCACAGTGCCACCGACATTCCGCCGTCGATCATGACCATCTGTCCGGTCACGTAGTCGGCCGCTGACGACGCGAGAAACACCGCAAGACCGGCGATTTCGTCGGGCCGTCCCCAGCGCCCCGCGGGCGTGCGTGCCTTCACCCATGCATCGAACTTCGCGTCGTCGAGCAGCGCGCGGTTCATCTCGGTGGCGAAATAGCCGGGCGCGATCGCATTCACCTGGATGCCATGCGCCGCGAGCTCGACGGCCATGCCGCGCGTCAGCTGTCGCACGCCGCCCTTCGCGGCGATGTAGGGCACGACAGTCGGTCGCGCGAATTCGGCCATCAGCGATGCGATGTGAATGATCTTGCCGCGTCGGCGCTCGATCATGGCGGGCAGCACCGCCTGCGACACGATGTGCGGAGCCGTCAGGTTCGTCGCGATGATGTCGTCCCAGTCGCGCTGCGGGAAATCGACCAGCGGATGCCGGCGCTGGATGCCGGCGTTGTTGACGAGGATGTCGATGTGTCCTGCGCGCTTCGCGATCGCTGCGATGCCTTCGCGTATCGCTTGCGCGTCGGTCACATCGAATTGCGCGCCATCGGCCGCATAGCCGTCGCGTGCGAGGCGCGCCGTGGCGTCCGCCAGTGCAGCCGCGTCGCGGCCGTTGACGACGACCTTCGCGCCGGCGGCCGCGAGCCCGCGCGCGATCGCAAAGCCCAGTCCGCGGCATCCGCCGGTGACGAGCGCCACGCGTCCCGTCAAATCGAACCATCGCGAAACATCGATGTTCATCGCTTCGTCCTCTTCACGTCCAAGCCTCGCGCTGCGCGGCGGCTTCGAGATCGGCGACCATTCGCGCGACGCGCGTTTCGAGCGCCTCGGTCGTGAGCTTCTCACGAAAGAGCTCGACGATCAGCGCAAACGCGAACGGCGTCGGGCGGCGCGGACGCGTGACGATCGCGCGGCACCGGCGCATTCGCGCGAGCGCCGCGGTGAGCCGCGACGCTTCGAGCTGCCGCTCGAGCACTTCCCGCGTCGCCTGGCGCAACAGCAGGTTGCCGGGATCGTATTCGTTGAAAACGTCCCACAGCAACCCGCTCGACGCCTGCAGTTGCCGATTCGATTGCGGCTGCCCCGGGTATCCCTGGAACACCAGGCCGGCGACGCGCGCGATCTCGCGGAACTGCCGCCGCCCGAGCTCGGCGGCGTTGAGCCCGGCGAGGATGTCGGCTTCGACGTTCGGCGCGGCAAGCAGGCGCCCGATGTCGCCGAGGGACAGCTCGAGCGGCGTCTTCGACATGAGCCCGAAGCCGTAATCGTTGACCATCAGGCTGAAGCTGCGCGGGGTCTCGCGCGACAGCCGATAGCTGAAAAGCGTCGCCAGACCGAGGTGCGCGAGGCGTCCCTCGAACGGATAGAAGAACGTGTAGTGGCCGTCGTGAAGCGCAATGCGCTCGCAAAGCCATTCGCGCTCGTCGGGCAGCGCCGACCAGCGCGCCTGCAATTCGAGCAGCGGTCGCACGAGCGCGACTTCCGGCGATTCGAACCGGCCGTGCTTTGCGGCCGCAACGAGCTTGCGCGTGCGCTCCGACAGCAGCGTCGACAGCGGCATCTTCGTGCCGAGCCAGCGCGTGACCACCGCCGCCTTCTGCGGTGCAACGCGCACCCATGCGGTCATTTCGCGCACGCGGACGAACTCGAGCACGCGGCCGGCGAATACGAAGCAGTCGCCGGGTGCGAGACGCGCGATGAACGACTCCTCGACATGGCCGAGCCGGCGGCCGTCGCGAAGCTGCACGACGATGCTCGCCTCGGAGACGATCGTGCCGATCTGCATCCGATGCCGGCGCGCCATTTGCACATCCGGCATGCGCGCAATGCCGTCCTCGCCGATCACGACACGCCGATACTCGGGATACGCATTGAGGCTCGCGCCCCCGTGCACGACGAAGTCGAGCGCCCATTGCCAATCGTTGTCGTCCAACTGCGCGTATGCATGCGTCGTGCGAACCTCGGCGAGCAATTCGTCGGGGCGAAAGCCGCCGCCGAGCGCGCAGGTGACGAGGTGCTGGACAAGCACGTCGAGCGGCGCGATCAGGGGTCTTCGCGGCTCGATGCGGCGCTCGTCCGCGGCCTCGCGCGCCGCGGCCGCTTCGACGAGCTCGAGCGCCTGCGTCGGCACCACCGTCACTTTCGAGAGCGCGCCCGGCTGGTGGCCGCTGCGGCCCGCGCGCTGCAGCAGTCGCGCGACGCCCTTGGGGCTTCCGATCTGCAGCACCTGGTCGACCGGTGTGAAATCGACGCCGAGGTCGAGGCTCGACGTGCAGACGACCGCGCGAAGCTTGCCGGTGCGCAAACCTTCCTCGACGAAGTCGCGCACGTCGCGCTCGAGCGAGCCATGATGGAGCGCGATCTGTCCCGCCCAATGGGGCCGCGCATCGAGCAGCGCCTGGTACCAGATCTCGGTCGCCGAGCGAACGTTCGTGAAGATCAGCGTCGAGCGTGCGTTGTCGATCGCGTCGATGACCTGCGGGAGCAGCGCAAGGCCGATGTGGCCGCCCCATGGAAAGCGGTGGATCGTCGCTGGCCGCGCCGTGGCGATCTCAATCGGCTTGTCGGCGAGGCCTTCGACGATCCGTGCTTCGCCGGCGTTGCCCGGGCCCACGAGACACGCGAGCGCTTCGTCGAGATTGGCGAGCGTTGCGGAGAGCCCCCACACCGGAAGTCGTCCCCCGACACTCGCGGCTTGCGCCGCTTCGCTGCATCGGTGCCAACAGCTTCGCAAGCGCGCGAGCGCCAGCTCGACCTGCGCGCCGCGCTTCGTCGACATCAGCTCATGCCATTCGTCGACGACGACCGCTGCGAGGTGTGCGAAGTGCTCGCGCCAGTCATCGCGCGCGACGAGCAACGTGAGGCTCTCGGGTGTGGTGACGAGGATCGTCGGCAAACGCTGCGACTGCTTCGCTCGCGACGCGCTGCTCGTGTCGCCGGTACGGACGTCGACGCGCCAATGCGGTCGCAGCGCCGCGGCCGCGCGCGACAGCGCAAGCCCGGTGTCCTGCGCGAGCGCGCGCAGCGGCGTGATCCACAGCACGGTCAGCGGCGGCGGCTGGTCCGTTTTCCCCGCCGCGCCGAGCGCAAGCGGACCAAGCAGCGCCGCGTACGTCTTGCCCATGCCGGTCGGCGCATGGACGAGACCCGAGCGGCCTTCGGCGTACGCGGCCCACACGGCCTCCTGGAACGGAAACGGCGTGTAGCCCTGCGACTGAAGCCAATCGCGTGCAGGCGCGAACGAGTCGGGGGCGAGGAGGGCGTGCGCTTGCGGTGCGTTCATCACGGCGAACGGACGCTTGTGTCGGCCGACGCCGATGCGCAGAATGACGACCCCGACGCGCACGCGCGCGCTCCCTCGTCAGGCACTGTGTCGATGCACGATCCTTCCCGTCGTCGTTTCCTGGGCTCCGCGGCCGCGCTGACCGCGTCGTCGCTGCTCGCCGCGTGCGCTACGCCGTCGCCGCAGGAAATCTCGCCTGGCATGGAGCGCGCGGCGCCGCCGCTCGAGGCCACGCCCGCGCGATTGTCCGACATCGACCACATCATCGTGCTGATGAAGGAGAACCGCTCGTTCGATCATTACTTCGGCACGCTCGCCGGCGTCCGCGGCTTCGACGATCCGGCCGCATTGTCGTTGCCAGGCGGGCGCAGCGTCTTTCATCAGCCCGACGCGCGGCATCCCGACGGCTACGTGCTGCCGTTTCACCTCGATACGCTGCGCACGAGCGCGCAACGGATGCAGGATCTCTCGCACAGCTTTCGCGCGCTGCACGCATGCTGGAATCGCGGCGCGATGGATGCATGGATACCGACGCACCGCGCGATCAGCGGCGACGCGGGTGCGCTGACGATGGGTTACCTGTCGCGCGACGACCTGCCGTTCTATTACGCGCTCGCCGACGCGTTCACGATCTGCGATGGTTACCACGCGTCGATGCTCGGCCCCACGCATCCGAACCGCCTGTTCCTGATGACGGGCACGATCGACGCCGACGGCACGTTCGGCGCGCCAGTCGTCACGAACGGGCGCCGCGACCTTGCGTGGGAGACCTATCCGGAGCGACTCGAGCGGGCAGGAGTCACGTGGCGCGTTTATCACGAATGGGACGATTATGGCTGCAACATGCTGCGGTACTTTTCGGCGTATGCGCGAAGCGGCAAGACGTCGCCGCTGCGGGAGCACGCGCTGCGTATCCACGAGCATTACGAGCTGCTGCACGATCTTCGCACCGGCAACCTGCCGCAGGTCACGTGGATCGTGCCGCCGTCGAGCGTCAGCGAGCATCCCGACTATCTTCCTGCCGCAGGCGAGCAGTACACGCGCGACGTGCTGACTGCGTTGTGGTCGAATCCACGCGTGTGGGCGAAGTCGGTCGTCATCGTCAATTTCGACGAGAACGACGGCCAGTTCGACCATGTGCTGCCGCCGGTCGCACCGGCCGGTACGCCGGGCGAATTCATCAACGGCCAGCCAGTGGGACTCGGCTTTCGCGTGCCGTGCCTCGTCGTGTCGCCGTTTTCGCGCGGCGGTTATGTCGTCGGCGACACGTTCGATCACACGTCCACGCTGCGCCTTATCGAAAAACGCTTCGGCGTCGAGGTGCCTTACCTGTCGCGCTGGCGGCGCGACACGTGCGGTGACCTCACGGCGACGCTCGGCCTCGGCGAGCCGCCGCGCCTCGACGTACCGCGATTGCCCGAAACGGTCGCGCGTCTTGCAGCGGTCGAGCGCACCGTTCTCGACCTGCCGGCGCCGCAGGTGCCTGTCGCGCAGTCGATGCCGCGACAGGAGGCGGGAGCGCGCCGGCGTCGCGGTTCGGCGTAACTGCGAAGGCCTCACCCGCCTCGCTCTCGCTCGGCTCCCTCTCCCATGCGGGGCGAGGGTTCTGAACCGCGCCCGGCTTCCTCTCCGCGTGCGATCGGGGTGCGGGTCAATCCGCGGCGAGCGCCACGCCCGCCGTCGATTGCGCCTGCGACGGCGCGCGGAAGCGCTCGAGCAGTTTCGCTTCGCGCGCCTTCGCTTCCTCGAGGTGGCGCTCCTTGACGTGCCCGTAACCGCGAATGCGCTCGGGAATCGACGCAAGGCCGACCGCGAGTTCGTAGTTCGCAGGCGAAAGCTTCGCGAGCAGCTCGTCGATCAGCGCTTCGTATTCGACGATCAGCGCGCGCTCGCGCTGGCGCTCGGCCGTCTTGCCGAAGACGTCGAGCGCGCCACCGCGGAATCGGCGCATCTTCGCAAGCATGCGAAACGCAGGCAACATCCACGGCCCGTACGTCGACTTGCGGGCTTCCCCGGTTTTCGCATCGGGCTTGTTCGTCGTCGGCGGCGCGAGATGGAACCTGAGCTTGTAGTCGCCTTCGAATTGCGCCGCGACGCGCTCGGCGAAATCGGTTTCGGCATAGAGCCGCGCGACTTCGTATTCGTCCTTGATCGCGAGCAGCTTGAAGTAGTAGCGCGCGACCGCTTCGGTCAAGTCGGTCGCGCCCGGCTGTCTCGCCGCTTCGACGTCGCGCACTCTGGCGACCAGATCGACATACCGCTGCGCATAGGCGGCGTCCTGGTAATCGGTCAGGAACGCCCGGCGGCGCTCGATCACTTCGTCGAGCGATTCGGACAGCCGCTGCGATTCGGGCGTCGCCGACGGAATTGCCGCGTCGACCACCTTCTGCGGCTCGACGGCCGCAAGCCGTCCCCACAAGAAGCTTTGCTTGTTCGCGTCGACTGCGGCACCGTTCAGCTCGACGGCGCGCAGGATCGCCGCTTCGCCGACCGGCAGCAGGCCGCGCTGGTACGCGTAACCGATCATGAACAGATTCGTCGCGATCGAATCGCCCATCAACCCGGTCGCGAGCTTGGTGGCATCGAGGAATTCGGCGTCGCCGGGTGCGACCGCGTCCTTGATCTCCTGCTCCATCGAGCCCGTCGGAAACGCGAGATCGGGCTCGCGCGTGAACTGCGCAGGCATCACGAGCGACGTGTTCACGAGCGCCTTCGTGACGCCCTTCTGCATCTTCGCGAGCGCCTCGTTCCCGACGCCGGTCAGGATGTCGCACGCGAGCACGAGCTTCGCTTCACCGGCCGCGATGCGCGTCGCATAAAGCTGCTCCGGGCGGTCGGCAATGCGCACGTGCGAGACGACCGCGCCATTCTTTTGCGCGAGTCCGGTCATGTCGAGCACCGACACGCCCTTGCCTTCGAGATGCGCAGCCATGCCGAGCAGCGCGCCGATCGTGACGACGCCGGTACCGCCGATGCCGGTGACGAGCACGCCGTACGGATTCGCGGTCGATGCAAGCGCTGGCTGCGGCAGATGCGAGAAATCGAC
>JAICLP010000402.1 GCA_025925475.1 Burkholderiales bacterium
GAGGTTCGCGAGGACCGCACGCTCGAAGTACGAGAACACCCGGTCGCGTGCATCGACATCGAGCGCGGTCGCTTTCGTCACGGCGTGCGCGAGCAGCAGCATGCCCGCATCCCAGCCGTTGGTCCCCGAATTCAATCGCCGCGCCATCGTCTCGTCGACGCTTCGCGCGAGAAGCTTCGTCGCTTCGTCGACGGTGAAGGCGAGCGCGCTGGAATCGACGATGCGCAGCGCGCCGCGCGCGACGTCCTCCAGCAACGCGCCATCGGGGTCCCGGCGGCTTGCGATCAGCAGCGCGACATCGTTGGGCGCCTCGCGGACGGCGGCGGCCAGAAGCGTCTCGAAATCGGTGCCCGCGGCCGCGTGGGCGTCGTCGAGCACCAGCGTCGCGCCTGCGGGAACGAGATCGAAAAAGGCGCGGAAGAACGTGCGCGAAAAGACATCCAGCTTTTCGACGTCGCGTCCTCGATACATTGGCAGCCTGGCCGCGCGCCGCGTCGAGCGGGCGAGCGCCGTGAAGCAGCCGAAGGCGACGCCCGGATCGATGTCCGCCTCGTCGATGCGGTACCAGAGCAGGCGCCCGCTTCGCGTCGCCGCCCAGCTGGCGGCCAGCGTGCTCTTGCCCGCGCCCGGCTCGGCCGCGATCCACGCCGCCGCGGCGCCGGTTGCGTCATCGAGAAGGCCGTTCAGCCGCGAGCGAACGAGCCAGTTCGACGCGCGGGGCGGCGAGAGCTTCGCGAGCCTTGGCGCAGGCATTCTGTGCTCTCGTCGAGAATCGGGGTCAGAGACGCATTTCCCGAACTGGCGGTGCGATTGGCTGCGATGCCGCCGGAAAATGCGTCTCTGACCCCGACTTTCGCTAGGACGTCGCGCGTTTGGGCAGCGCGTTCAGCACCGGCGCGATCAGGTCCATCGGAAGCGGGAAGACGATCGTCGAGTTCTTGTCGGCCGCGATCACCGTCAGCGTCTCGAGGTAGCGCAGCTGGATCGCGAGCGGCGACTGGGCGAGCACCTGCGCCGCTTCGTAGAGTTTTTGCGCCGCCTGCATCTCGCCTTCGGCATGGATGACTTTCGCGCGCCGCTCCCGCTCCGCTTCGGCCTGGCGCGCAATCGCGCGGATCATCGTCGGGTCGATGTCGACGTGCTTCATCTCGACGTTCGCGACCTTGATCCCCCACGAGAGCGTCTGCACGTCGAGCGTCTGCTGGATGTCGATGTTGAGCTTCTCACGCTGCGAAAGCATCTCGTCGAGATCGTGCTTGCCGAGCACCGAGCGCAGCGTCGTCTGCGCGAGCTGCGACGTCGCCATCAGGAAGTTCTCGACCTCGATGATCGCCTTCTGCGGATCGACGACGCGGAAGTACACGACCGCGTTCACCTTCACCGAGACGTTGTCGCGCGAGATCACGTCCTGGCTCGGGACGTCGAGCACGACGGTGCGCAATTCGACGCGCACCATCTGCTGGATGCCGGGGATCAGGATCACGAGCCCCGGCCCCTTCACCTTCCAGAAGCGCCCGAGCTGGAACACGACGCCGCGCTGGTATTCGCGCAACACGCGAAGCGACGTCGCCAGGAACAGCGCGACGAGGACGATGACGACGAGCGGTGTGATGGCGCCCATTACGATTCCCTCCGCGCTTCGCGCTTCGGTGCTTGTTCACGCGCAGGAAGGCCCTGCGCGCTCACGACGTTGCTTCCCGTTGCGCGACGATCGGGACGTTGCCTTCCATGCCGACGACGCGGATTCTGCGCCCTTTCGCAAGCGGCGTGTCGACGCGAACGCGCCACACGACGCCGTCGATGTTCGCCCAACCGGTCTCGGCCACGTCCTCGAGCATTTCGCCGCTCGCGCCGACCATCGACGGCAGGCCGGTGACGACCGGCCGCCGGCGCGCGGCGACCGCGAGTCGCACGACGGTAATGACGAAACCGGCGGTGACGAGCGCCAGCACGGCGATGACCGAGCGCGGAATGCCGAAGCCCGGCACGTCGGTGTCGACCAGCATCAGCGCGCCGATGACGAACGCCGCGACGCCGCCTAGGCCGAGCGAACCGAACGCCGGGACGAACACTTCGGCGATCATGAAGCCGATGCCGACCGCCATCAGCGCGAGCCCCGCGTAATTGACCGGCAGAAGATGCAGCGCGTAAAGCCCGAGCAGCAGCGACACCGCGCCGATCACGCCCGGAAACACGAAGCCCGGATGTCCGAACTCGAAGATCAATCCGTAGACGCCGATCAGCATCAGGATCATCGCGACCGTCGGATCGGCGATGATCGACAGCGCACGAAAATGCCAGTCGGGTCTGAACGACTCGATCGTCGCATCGGCCACGTGCAAAACGCGCTCGCCGCCGGCGACCTTCACCGTGCGGCCGTCGAGTTGCCGCAGCAGGTCGCGCTCGTCGTTCGCGATGATCTCGACGACGTGCTGCGCCTTCGCCTCGGCCGCCGACAGGCTCGCCGC
>JAICLP010000145.1 GCA_025925475.1 Burkholderiales bacterium
ACGGGGACCTCGAGCTGCGCGTCTCGCGCAACGCGGTGGGAGGCGCGCCTTCCGACTCGACGTCGTCGACCGCACCTGCAAGCACGCCGGCCGCGCCGGTCCCGAAGCCCGCGAAGGATGTTCTGCCTGCGCGCAAGCAAGCGCCCGCCCCCGTCCCGGCCGGCATGGCAACCGTCAAGGCGCCGATGGTGGGCACGTTCTATCGCGCGCCGTCGCCGGGTGCGGCGCCATTCGTCGAGGTCGGCGATCGCGTCCAACCCGACAGCGTCGTCTGCATCATCGAAGTGATGAAGCTGATGAACACGATTCACGCCGAAGCCGCCGGTATCGTTCGCGAGATTCGCGTCGAGAACAGCCAGCCCGTCGAGTTCGGACAGGTGCTGCTGGTGATCGACCCGCAGGGCTGAGATGAAACGACCCCCACGCTCGCTCCGCTCGCTGCCCCCAAGGGGGCGCGAATGCCCGTTTCATGCGTCGCGGGTGGCGCCCCGCGCCATGAGCCACTGACATGATCCGCCGCGTTCTCATCGCCAATCGGGGCGAAATCGCGTTGCGGATCCTTCGTGCGTGCCGCGAGCTCGGCATCGAGACGATCGCCGCCTATTCCGAGGCCGACCGCGATTCGCTGCCGGTGCGGCTGGCCGACGGCGCAGTCTGCATCGGACGCGCGCCGTCGTCGCAGAGCTATCTCAACATCGACGCGCTCGTCGGCACCGCGGTCGCGTTCCGCGCGGATGCGATTCATCCGGGTTACGGTTTCCTGGCCGAGAAACCGGCGTTCGCCGAGCGATGCGCGCACGAGAACGTGACCTTCGTCGGCCCCACCGCCGAGATGATCCGGCTGATGGGCGACAAGATCGAGGCGAAGCGTGCGGCGCGCGACGCGGGCGTACCGACGACGCCCGGCTCCGAAGGTGCGGTAACGGATCGCGACGAAGTGATCGACGTCGCGCGCCGCGTCGGCTTTCCGCTGCTGTTGAAAGCGTCCGCCGGTGGCGGCGGCCGCGGCATGCGCATCGTGCCGCGCGCCGAGGATTTGAGCCGCCTGCTGACCGAGGCGATGGCCGAGGCGCAGGTTGCGTTCGGCGATCCCGCCGTCTATGTCGAGCGCTACCTGACGAACGTTCGCCATATCGAGGTGCAGGTGCTGGGCGACGGCGAGCGCGTGATTCATTTCGGCGAGCGCGATTGCTCGAGCCAGCGTCGCAACCAGAAGCTTGTCGAGGAAGCTCCGTCGCCGGTGCTCGACGCGAACACGCGCGCGCGCCTCTGCGAGGCCGCGGTATCGCTGTGCAAGCGCATCCGCTACACGAGCGCAGGCACCGTCGAATTCATCCTCGATCAGGATTGCGGCGAGTTCTACTTCATGGAGATGAACACGCGCATCCAGGTCGAGCATCCGGTCACCGAGATGATCACCGGCGTCGATCTCGTCAAGGAGCAACTGCGCATCGCGTCCGGAGAGCCGCTCGCAATTCGCCAGCAGGACGTGCGCCTCACCGGCCATGCGATCGAATGCCGCATCAATGCCGAAGACCATGCGGCGAACTTCGCGCCATGTCCGGGCCGTGTCGAGCGCTACCAGCCGCCGGGCGGACCCGGCGTGCGCGTCGACAGCCACCTGGAGTCCGGCTACGACGTGCCTCCGTTCTACGATTCGCTGCTCGCGAAGGTGATCTGCTGGGGGCGCGATCGCGACGAGGCGCTGTCGCGGATGACGCGCGCGCTGAACGAAATGCAGGTCGAAGGCGTGAAGACCACGGTGCCGTTTCATCTGCAGCTGCTTGCGCACGAGCGCTTCCGCGCAGGCGACGTCAACACTCGCTTCGTGCACGACGTGCTCGGCTTCTGAGTTCGCTTTCCCGAATCGTTTGCAAGGAACCGAAGTGAAGACGAAAACGATCATCAGCTGCGCCGTGACCGGCGGCGCCGATACGCTGCCCAAGCATCCGGGCGTCCCGGTGACGCCCGAGCAGATCGCCAAGGCCGTGCTCGAGGCGCGGGATGCCGGCGCGACGATCGCGCATATCCACGTTCGCGATCCGAAAACCGGCAAGGCGAGCCAGAACGTCGACTATTACCGCGAGGTCGTCGAGCGCGTGCGCGGATCCGGTTCCGACATCCTGATCAACCTGACGACGGGACCCGGGTCGCGCTTCGTGCCGCGCGACGACGACCCGAAAGTTGGCGGCGCCGGCACGACGATGACGCCGCCGCTCGCGCGCGTTCGTCACGTCGTCGAATTGCGCCCCGACATCTGCAGCCTCGACGTCGGCTCGATGAACTTCGGCGAGACCGGCTTCGTCAACACGCCGGCGCATCTTCGCGCTATGGCCGACGCGATCGCGAAGACCGGCGTCAAGCCCGAGCTCGAAGTGTTCGAGCCCGGCCACGTGCTGCTCGCGCGCAAGATGATCGACGACGGCCAGATCGGACGACCACCGCTGTTCCAGATCTGCCTCGGCATTCCGTGGGGATCGCCGGCATCGACGGAAAGCATGCTGTACATGAAAAGCCTGCTGCCGGCCGGTGCGATCTGGGCCGGCTTCGGCATTTCGCGAATGGAATTCCCGATGGTTGCGCAGGCAGTGGTGCTCGGCGGTCACGTGCGCGTCGGCATGGAGGACAACCTGTACATCGAGCCCGGCGTACTGACGCCCGGCAACGGAGCGCTGGTCGAGCGCGCCGTTTCGATCGTGCGTCTTCTCGGTGCGGAGCCCGCGTCGCCCGCCGAGGCGCGGACACTGCTGGGTCTCGGCGTGGCACGTACCGAAGCGGCGACGCAATGAGCACCGCTTCGCTCGCCGGTCGCTGGGCCGGCGGCCGCCAGTTCCGGCCCGTCGTGCTGAACGTCGTGTCGATCGTTGCGTTTCTCGTCGTCTGGCACTTCGCGTCGGCGCTCGTCAACTCGCCGTTCTTCCCGCCGCCGTACAAGATCGTGCAGGCGTTCGTGAACCTTGCACAGCACGGCGACACGATGGGCAACTCGCTGTGGGCGCATTGCTGGGCGAGCCTTTACCGAGTGCTCGTCGGCTTTGCAGCCGGCGTCGTCCTCGGCGTGCCGCTCGGGCTGCTGATGGGACTGATGCCCGGCTTCTATGCGGCGACGCGCTCGATCGTCGAGCCGTTCCGGTTCATTCCACCGATCGCGTGGATTCCGCTCGCGATCATCTTCTTCTCCGGCCTGCCCCGGTTCGCGTTCCTGATCTTCATCGGCTCGTTCTTTCCGGTGTTCACGTCGACGCTCGTCGGCGTCTCGCGCGTCGAGCAGATCCATCGCAAGGTCGCGGTCGTCTACGGCGCGAGCCGCTTCTACGTGCTGACGCACATCGTGCTGCCGACGGTGCTGCCGGACATCATGGGCGGCATGCGCGTCGCGCTCGGCGCCGCATGGCTCACGATCGTCGCCGCGGAGTTGTCGGGCGGCACCTCCATCGGACTCGGGCGCATGATGGTGAACTACGCCGAATTGCTGCAGATCTCGGAGATCGTCGTCGGCATGGTACTGATCGGTGCGCTGGGGTTCGCAATGAACGAGATCCTGCTGTCGATCGAGCGGCGACTGTTCCGCTGGCGCTGGCAGGTCACGCTGTGAGCGCGGTCGTGGCAAGACGTTCTGCCGAGGAAAGGACGTCGAACGAGGCCGTGAAAGTGCGTGCCGAAATCACGCATCGCTACGGCGACCTGCTGGTGCACGACGGTCTCAGGCTCGCGATCCGCGAGAACGAGTTCCTGTGCATCTGCGGGCCGAGCGGTTGCGGCAAGACGACGCTCCTCGACATTTTCGCCGGCATCGTCAAGCCGAGCGCCGGCGAAGTGCTGATCGACGGCGAGCAGGCCGATCCGAAGCGCCACAACATTTCGTTCGTTTTTCAGGAAGCCTCGACGCTCCCGTGGCTCGATGTGCGCGCCAACATCGGCACCGGCCTTCGCATCAAGAAGCGCCCGAAGGCGGAGATCGGGCGCAAGGTCGACGACATCATCGGCGTCGTCGGGCTGCGCGGGTTCGAGTCGTACTACCCGCACCAGCTTTCGGGCGGCATGAAGCAGCGCGTGTCGATCGCGCGCGCGTTCGCGACCGACGCCGACCTCGTGCTGATGGACGAGCCGTTCGTGAGCCTCGACCAGCCGACGCGCGAGAAGATGCAGCGCGAGGTGCTTTCCATCTGGGAGCATCGCCGGCGCACGATCGTGTTCGTCACGCACAACCTCGAGGAGGCGGTCTTCCTCGGCGATCGCGTGATCATGCTGTCGACGAAGCCGGCGCGCATCGTCGCCGACATTCCGGTCGACCTGCCGCGGCCGCGCAATCCGGTCAGTGCCGACTTCACCGCACTGCGCGCGCGCTGTGCGAACCTGCTGCAGGAAATGCATGCGGACGATGCATCGCAGGAGAGCGCATCGAAGCACGAGGCGTAGCGGCGAGTCGGCGACGAACATTCAGGGCAGGGACGTTTTCGACCATCGAGTTGCATCGATCAGCGAGGAGGAGCGGGTGATGAATGCATTCGGAAGACATTCGACGAGGTGGGCGCGGGGCGCGTTGATCGCGGTGGCCGCCGCATGGTTCGGCATGTCGGCGGCTTACGGCCAGGGCAGCATGACGACGGTCCGGCTCGCCGACCAGCCGGGCGCCGAGGTCGACTACGCGGCGGTATGGGTCGCCGAGGCGCTCGGCTATTACGACAAGGAAGGCATCAGGATCGATCGCAAGACGTATGCGAACGGTCCCGCGGCGCTGCTCGACATGCCGAGCGGATCGGTCGACGCGGTGATGGCCGCGATCGCGCCGTTCATGCAGTTCGTCGCGCGCGGCGGCGACCTCAGGATGGTGATGTCGCTGACGAAGGGCAACGCGGCGCTCGTCGGATTGAAGAAGTACACGTCGTACAAGGAGCTCGACGGCAAGAAGGTCGGGACGCCTGGAATCGGCACGATCCACGACGCGATCCTCGGCTACGCCGAGCAGACACAGGGTTTCAAGGTCCAGCGCGTGTTCGGCAAGATCACCGACATCTCGGTGATGATCGACAAGGGCGAGGTCGAGGCGTTCATCGGCTGGGAGCCGGCGTCGGCCGCGGCGATCGCGCAAAGCGACAAGATCCACTACATCCAGCAGCTGCCGCCGATCAAGAACGCGGAAAGCCTCGAGCTCGCGTTCAGCCCGAAGATGCTGAAGGAGCATCCCGACGTCGTGGTGCGCTTCGTGCGCGCGACGCTGCGCGGCATCGATTACATCGGCTCGCAGCCGAAGGAAAAGGTCGCGGAGATCCTCGCGAAGAAGATGAACGATCCGAAGGCCGTGCCGGTCGTGCTGAACGCAATGGGCTCGGTGATCCTGACCGACCCGAAGATCGACATGCCGTCGACCCGGATCATCCTGCAGACGATCGCGAAGCAGGGCAAGATACCGGCCGATCTGGTGAAGGACGTCGACGGCTGGGTGGGCAAGTACGTCGACTATTCGTACCTCGAGAAAGCGCAGGCGTCGATGAAGTAGCCGCGCACTGGAAATCCGGAGGAGGAGTCATGAGTGCGAAGGGCCGTCCCGATCACGAATTCCGCCCCCCCGGGGGCAGCGAAGCGGCGAAGCCGCGAGCGTGGGGGGAGCACACAAGGGAATGGGGTCGCCGTCTGCTCCAATTCGTCGTTGCGGCAGCCGCAATCGTGGTGCCGCTCGCAAGCTCATCGGCGAATGCGGAGACGAACGAGATCCGTGTCGGCCGGCAGACCGGGCTCGGATACCTGCAGTTCCATGTCATCGAGGCGCGTAAGCTCATCGAGAAGCATGCGAAGGCGCTCGGTCTCGGCGATGTCACCGTCACGTTCCGCAAGATCCCGAGCCCGGCCGGGCTGAACGACGCTCTGCTGTCGGGCGGCATCGACTTTTCGGTCGCCGGGTTTCCGCCGTTCCTGACGCTTTGGGACAAGACGCGCGGGAACCAGGACATCCGCGCGGTCGCGGCGCTCGAGTCGCAGCCGCTGTTGCTCGTCACCAACGATCCGAAGGTCAAGACGTTGCGCGACTTCGGCGACAACGATCGAATCGCAGTGCCCACCGTCAAGCTGTCGACGCAGGCGATGTTCCTGGAAATGGCAGCCGAGCACGAGTTCGGAAAGTTCGATGCGCTCGACCATCTGACCGTCAGCATGCCGCATGCCGAGGCGGTTGCCGCGCTGTTGAGCGGCAGCGCGGGGATCACCGCCGACTTCTCAAGCACGCCGTTTCAGTATGCCGAGCTCGCGAACCCGAAGATCCACACGGTGACGTCGTCGTACCAGATCATCGGCGGCCCCGTCACGACGACGGCCGTCTGGACGACGGCGAAGTTCGCCAACGACAATCCGAAGGCGCTGCAGGCGGTCTTCGACGCGGTGGTCGAGGCGACGCAGTTCATTCACGACCACAAGGGCGAGGCGGCGCGGATCTACAAGAAGGTCGAGAACGACAAGATGAGCGAAGCGGAACTCGTCAAAATGCTCGAAGACCCCGAGCAGATCTTCTCGGTCGAGCCGACGAACACGCTGAAAATGGCGACGTTCATGCACAGGATCGGTCGCCTGAAGCACGAGCCACAAAGCTGGAAGGATTACTTCTTCCCGGTCATGAACGGGCGAAACGGCAGTTGAGGCAGCAAGCGCGGTCCTCGCCGGGGGACTTCGGCGCAATGTTCGCGATGCAAGATCAGGTCAAGCGGGCGGCGGCCACAATCCGCACGTCGAGCGGTCGGCCGATGTAGAGTGAAGTCCGTGAGAAGGCGCGAATTCCTTCGGCGCTCGGCAATGCTGCCCTGGATCGCAGGCGCTGCGACGAGCCTTGTTTCCTGCGCCGATGCACGAGTTGCCGACCGCGCCGTCCGCATGTCGCGAGCACGGCCGGGCGCTCCCGATTGGCCGTCGGCGGCTCGCTGGGCAGAGCTCGAGCAGCAAACCGGCGGACGCCTGATCAGGGTGCAATCTCCGTGGCAAGCGTGCATGGATGCGCCCGGCTCTCGATTCTGTTCGGAGCTCTTCAGGGAGCTCAAGAATCCGTATTACATCGGCGACGACGTCGCGCTGACGCAAACCACCGGCTGGGTCGACGCCTGGACTTCGCAACCGAGCGCGTACGCGGTGGCGGCGCACAGCGCAAGCGATGTGGTCGCCGCAGTGAACTTCGCGCGCCGCCACAATCTGCGACTCGTGGTGAAGGGCGGAGGCCACAGCTACCTCGGCACGTCGAACGCATCCGATTCGCTGCTGGTATGGACGCGTGCGATGAACGACATCACGCTGCATGACGCGTACGTCGCATCGGGTTGTGGCGCGCTGGAGGCGCCGCAGCCTGCGGTGACGCTGGGCGCCGGTGCGATCTGGATGCACGCCTACGACCGCGTCACCACGAAGGGTGGCCGGTACGTGCAGGGCGGCGGCTGTGTAACGGTCGGTGTCGCCGGCCTCGTGCAAGGCGGCGGGTTCGGCAGCTATTCGAAAAAATTCGGCACGGCCGCGGCGAGCTTGCTGGAAGCGCAGATCGTCACGGCGGATGGCGAGGTGCGCATCGCCAATGCGTGCACGAATGCGGACCTCTTCTGGGCGCTGAAGGGCGGGGGCGGCGGCACCTTCGGTGTCGTCACGCGACTGACGCTGCGCACACACCCACTGCCGGCATCCTTTGGCTTCGTTTCCGCCACCATCCGTGCGTCCTCGAGCCTGTCGTTTCGCCGACTGGTGGGCCGCTTCGTCGATCTCTATGCGGATCGGCTGCACGACGAGCACTGGGGCGAAATCGCCAGCATCCGCAGCGGTCACCGGCTCGACATACAGATGACATCCCAGGGCCTGGACAAATCGCAGGCCGAGGCTCTGTGGCAGCCCTTCTTTCAATGGATCGCCGATTCGCCACGCGATTTCACGTTCACCAGCGCGCCATCGATTCGCGTCCTGCCCGCAATTC
>JAICLP010000006.1 GCA_025925475.1 Burkholderiales bacterium
GCGGGGGGCGTTTGCGGACGGTTCTACGTGCTCGTGTCGCGGTCGTAGGCATCGATGATCTTCTGCACGAGCGGATGGCGCACGACGTCGGCGCTCGTGAAGCGCACGAACGCGATGCCGCGCACGTCCTTCAGCACGCGCTCGGCCTCGATCAGCCCGCTTTTCTGGCCACGCGCAAGATCGATCTGTGTGACGTCGCCGGTGATGACCGCGCGCGTGCCGAAGCCGATGCGCGTGAGGAACATCTTCATCTGCTCGGGCGTCGTGTTCTGCGCTTCGTCGAGGATGATGAACGAATGGTTGAGCGTGCGCCCGCGCATGTAGGCGAGCGGCGCGAGCTCGATCGTCTGCCGCTCGAGCAGCCGCGCGGCCTTGTCGAAGCCCATGAGGTCGTAGAGCGCGTCGAACAAAGGCCGCAGGTACGGATCGACCTTCTGTGCGAGATCGCCGGGCAGGAAGCCGAGCCGCTCACCCGCTTCGACGGCGGGACGCACGAGCACGATGCGCTTCACCGTGTCGCGCTCGAGCGCATCCACGGCGCAGGCGACGGCGAGATACGTCTTGCCGGTTCCCGCCGGCCCGATGCCGAAGCTGATGTCGTGCGTGCGGATCGCATCGAGGTACGCGACCTGGTTCGGCGTGCGGCCGTGCAGGTCGGCGCGGCGCGTGCGGAGCATCGGTGCGTCGTCGCTGAACGGCGGCCCCTCATCCCTGCCCTCTCCGCGTGGACGCGCAGAGGGAGCGAGATCCGGAGCATCCGTCGCGTGAGGGACGAGGGCGACAATCTCGACCAATCCGAGCTGGATGTCGTCGACCGACAGCGGCTTCGCGGCTTCGCCATAGAAGCGCTGCAACGCGCGCGTGGCGTTCGTCGCGCCGACCGGCGAGCCGCTGACCGTGAACGATGCGCCGCGACGCGCGATCGTGACGTCGAGCGCGGCTTCGATCTGGCGCAGGTTCGCATCGAGCGGGCCGCAAAGATTCGCGAGCGCGCGATTGTCGACAGGCGCGAGCGTCAGCGTCTCGGTGACCCGCCGGGTGTGTTCCCCCCACGCTTGGCGCTGCGCGCCGGCGCTGCCCCCGGAGGGGGCGCGACTCGCGGCTCGGGGCGGCCCTTCGCCGCTCGTGCTGTTGCGTGACTCCTCGCCGGGCGACGCGCGCCCGGCGAGCTTCGTGCGCTGCGTTGCCTTCGTCAAACCGCCTGGCGGATGACTGGCGCTTTCTGCGCCTCGTCGAGCATCGCCGCCATTTCGAGCAGATGCGCCTTCGCTTCCGCGGACATCCGCCTCGTCGATGCGCGCGCAAGCTCGCTGCGCAGCCGCGTCGCGTCGACGCGAAGGAGCGCCCGCGCGTCGGCGGGCATCGCACCGGCCGGCTTGACGAGCGCATCGGCGACCCGCGTCACGTACTCGCGCTGCAGGTTGCGACGAAAGAGCGAGATGTCCTTGCCCGTCTTCAACTCGCTCCATACCGCGTCGTGCAACCTGCCGTACAGCTCGGAGAGCTTCAGCGCATCCCGCGGGTTGTCGACCTTCGCGGCGTTGTTGAGCAGCCGCTGCGCGATCGGTGCGCTCATCAGCGTATCGAGCACATGGCGCTGCAGCGACAGCACCTGCTGGTCGATCGACAGGTCGAGCGGCGGCGTCGGGCGGCCGAGCTCCTGCGCGTCGTCGATGTCGAACGTCGACACGGTCATCTTGCGCAGGAACGACGGCGAGAAGTCGAAGCTGTCGGCGGACAGGATTTCGCCGGTCAGCATCGTCAGCGCCGCGCGCTGCTTTGCCACGTCGACTGGCGTGAATGGCTGGCGTCCGCTGCCCGCGTGGTCGCGCAGCGTCGTCAGGCCCCCGATGTACTTCGACGCATAGAGCGCACCCTGGCCGGCTTCGTTGAGGCCGCGCGTGAAATTGCGCCGAAGCACCGAATAGCTTTCGCCCGGCTGCAGCGTCATGCTCTCGGTCCGCTGCCACAGCTCGTGCACGAGCGCGAGGCGCTTCTTCGCGTACTCGAGCGGATCGCGTCCGAGATCGAGCTGGTTCACCGCGGGGTCGATCGCGAAATACGACACGTCCTCGTCGGTCGAGTAGGCGAGCCAGGGCTCGCTCGAGCGCGACGCGATCTTCTCGAGCTCGGCTTTCTCGTGCTCGGGCGCGATGGGCTTGTATGCGTATTCGATGGCCCAGAAGTCGTACGGGCCGAGCGTCGACATCGTGTACTCGCCCTGGCGCTCGCCCTTCACCGCGAGGTTCCACGGGTTGTATTCCATGACCGAGCCGGAGATCCCGTGCGCCGCGGTGAACGCCGGATCGGAAAGCTCGGCTTCGGTGTACACCGTCGATGCGCGGAAGTTGTGCCGCAGGCCCAGCGTGTGGCCGACCTCGTGCATCGTCACGCTCTTCAGGAAAAGGTCGACGAACTTGTCGACGTCGGGACTGCTCGGGTCGAGATCGCCGCGCGCCTCGAGCAGCGACATGCCGAACGCGGTTTCCTCGGCCGCCGCGTCGTCGTAGTCGCAAGCTTCCGCATCGGAGAGCGCGCGCGCGTTGCCGCTCGTCGCGGCGGCGAACGCCGCGAACGCGTCCCGGCGGGGCGGCAGGTACTCGCTGCGCAAGCTTCGCACGACGCGGACGTTGTTGGCATCGATGCCGATGTCGGCATCGAGAATCTCACCGGTGCGCGGGTCGACGACCGATGGTCCGATCGCGCCGTACGACGTCTTCGCGACCGTCTGCCAGCGCACCGATGCGTGGCGAATGTCGGACGTGTCGAAATCGGCGTTGTCCGGCTGGATCTCGACCTTGATCGCGTCCTTGAAGCCGATGCGCTCGAAGGCCTTGTTCCATTCGAGAATGCCTTCCTTGATCGGCTCGCGATACTTGACCGGGATGTTGCGGTCGAGCCAGAACACGATCGGCTGCCTGGGCTCCGAAAGCGCCGCCGCCGGGTCCTTCTTCTCGAGTCGCCAGTGATTCGCGAAGCGCTCGACCGGAACGCGCGGAACGTCGGACGTGAAATCCAGCACTTCGGTCGTGAAGTAGCCGACGCGCTCGTCGGCCGGGCGCGGCCGCATCGGCTCGTCGGGCAGCTTCGCGAACGTGTAGTGGTAGCCGATGAACATGCTGCGCGGATCGGGCAGCGTGATCGGCTGCGAAGGCTGCGGTCCCGGTCCGCGGCCGGGCATCGGCACCGCAAGGCGGCCGACCGCGTAATGCGCCGAGACTTCGAGCGTGATGTTGTCGGGTTCGCCGCGAGTCGTGCCGATCGACGAGTTGCGCGCATCGAAACCGTACGCCTGGTGGTACGTCTGATCGAGCATCGCCGCGCCGGCCGGGATGTCGGACAGCAGCAGCGCGTTGGCGTCGATCAGCACCGATTTGCGGTCCTGCGACGGCTGCGATGAGATCGGCGCGACGGCGAGCAGGCTGTCGGAGAATCCGGCCGCAACTGCGTACGCCTCCGGCGTGCCGGGCTTTGCCGTGTACTTGACGTTCTTCGCGATCAGCTGGACCGTGTTGCCGTGCTTGTGGAACACGACGATCTGCGCAACGCCGATCGGATAGGTCATCGCGCCGCCGAAGATGCGGTTCTCGCCGATGCCCTGGTTGATCGCCGACTTGAAGAAATACGGCTTGTCGAACTGATCGGGCGCGATCTCGAGCCAGACCTTGTCGTCCTTCTGCCAGATGTTGAGAAGGCCCTTCGTTTCCTTCGCTTCCTTGACCACGTCCGCGAACGGCTTCGCCGATTGCTGGGCGGCCGCGGCGGCCGCCGCAGCGGCAACGCCGGGACGCGCGGCACCGGGCGCTTCCGCGCGATTGTTGCCAGGCGCGTCGTCATGCGATGCGCTCGCAACGGCCGCGGCGATCGCCGCGGTGTCGTTCGCCTTGGCGGTGGCATCGTCGCGCGAGAGCGTCGCGCAACCGGACATCACGAACGGGGCGAGGATGCCGAGCGCAACGCTCGCGCGTGAAAGGGCACGGTACGACATGGACGAGATATCTCCTGAATCGACACGGGGTCTTGCGCGGTCGCAAAGGCGACCGCGGCGAAGACCGTTCACGCGGGCGTAAGTTCGCCGCGCAACGAATGCGGCAGCGCCGCCGTAATGTCGACCTCGACGTAGTTGTCGATCGACACCCGGTCGCCTGCGAAATTGACGACCCGGTTGTTGTCGGTGCGCGCGGCCAGCTCGCGCGGGTTCTTGACGGCCGCTCCGGTGACGAGCACGCGCTGGCGCGTGCCGACCATCCGTTCGCTGTTGGCCTTGTACTGGCTGTCGACGAGCGCCTGCAGGCGCGCAAGCCGCGCCTGCTTCACTTCGGCCGGGACCTGGTCGGGCAGGTCGGCGGCCGGCGTCCCCGGACGCGAACTGTACGCGAAGGTGAACGCGCCGTCGAATTCGACGGCATCGACGAGGCGCAGCGTCTTGTCGAAGTCGTCGTCGGTCTCCCCGGGAAAGCCGACGATGAAGTCCGACGTGAGCGACAGGTCGGGCCGGCGCGCGCGGAGCCTGCGCACGATCGACTTGTATTCGAGCGTCGTGTAGCCGCGCTTCATCGCCGCGAGCACGCGATCCGATCCCGACTGCACGGGCAGGTGAAGATGCGAGACGAGCTTTTCAACGGATGCATAGGCGTCGATCAGGCGCTGCGTCATCTCCTTCGGGTGTGACGTCGTGTAGCGCAGCCGCTCGATGCCCGGTATCTCCGCCGCGTATTCGAGCAGCTGTGCGAGATCTTCGTTGCCGTTCGGGCCGCGATACGCGTTCACGTTCTGCCCGAGCAGCGTCACTTCCTTGACGCCCTGGAGCGCAAGATCGGCGATCTCGGTCAGCACGTCGTCGAACGGACGCGACACTTCCTCGCCGCGCGTGTAGGGCACGACACAGAACGAGCAGTACTTGCTGCAACCCTCCATGATCGAGACGAACGCCGTCGCGCCGTCGACGCGAGGCGGCGGCAGGTGATCGAACTTCTCGATCTCCGGAAACGAGATGTCGACCTGCGGCACGCCCGATTCACGGCGCGCGCGGATCATCGCCGGCAAGCGGTGCAGCGTCTGCGGGCCGAACACGAGATCGACGTAGGGCGCGCGGCGCACGATCGCAGAACCTTCCTGGGAAGCGACGCAGCCGCCGACGCCGATCAGGAGGTCGGGGCGCGCGGACTTGAGGGCGCGTACACGGCCGAGATCGTGGAACACGCGCTCCTGCGCCTTCTCGCGCACCGAGCAGGTGTTGAACAGGATCACGTCCGCGTCGTCGGGCCGGTCGGTCGGTTCGAAACCTTCGCGGGCGAGCACGTCGGACATGCGGTCCGAGTCGTACTCGTTCATCTGGCAGCCGAACGTGCGGATGAAAAGCTTGCGCGCCACGGTGGTATTTCGGAAGGGGCGGAATTATAGCAAAGCGTCGTACAATCGCAGCCAGCAGGTGTCCGCCGGACGGCGCTGTCGAGTCGACCGGTGGGTGAAACGGGAATGCGGTGCGCGCGCGAAGCCGCGCAATGCCGCAGCTGCCCCCGCAACGGTAAGCCGCAAGGCGAGCCCGGAGACCGGCCTGCTTGCCAGGGATCAGGTATCAGGGATCAGGTATCAGCAAGGCCCGCATCACGCGCGCTTCGCTGCCCGCTCCCACGCCCTGGTTGCGACAAAGAACCGTCGGGTAGCAGGTTCGGGACCGAGGTTCAGGAGTGCGGTTCGGTGCCATTGCGCGCGGACTGCTGATTCCTGATCCCCGATACCCGACACCTGATGCCTGATCCCTGGTAAAGCCGTGCGGGGTACTCACGGCATGACGCGGACGGCTCGCAATGCCTCCTTCTGCTTCGAAGTCACCGGCGCAGCCGCTTTGCTGGGCCGCGCCTCTCGTTGTGTTCGCATCGCTCGGACACGCGCAGCCGCTGCCGCCTGCGGTGCTCGACCCGATCGTCGTCACGGCAACGCGCACGCCGCAGCGCCTGCTCGACCTCGTCGCCGACGTCACGGTGATCGACGCCGACGAAATCGCGCATAGCGGCGCACAGAGCGTTACCGGGTTGCTGTCGCGGCAGCCCGGCGTCGAGATCATCCGCAATGGCGGACCCGGCTCGACATCGGGGGTCTTCCTTCGCGGCGCCAACGCGGCGCAGACGCTGGTGCTGATCGACGGGATGCGCGTCGCATCGGCATCGAGCGGCGCGACCGCGCTCGAGGCGATCCCGATCGAGCAGATCGATCACATCGAGATCCTGCGCGGCCCGGCGTCGAGCCTCTACGGCGCCGACGCAATCGGCGGCGTGATCCAGGTGTTCACGCGGCGCGGCGCGAAGGGCACGACCGCGAATGCGTCGATCGGTTATGGAACGTTCGACACGTGGGCCGCGACGGCGGGTGTGTCGGGCGGGAACGATCTGGCGCGCGGCAGCGCCGAGATCGCCGACCGGCGCAGCCGCGGCTTCAATGCAATCGTCAACCCGGCCAATTTCAGCTATGACCCGGATCGCGACGGCTATCGCGACGCCAGCGTGGCCGCGCAAGGGTCGGTCGATGTCGCGCGGGAGCAGACGCTGTCGCTGCAATACTTCGAAAGCCGCCTGAACGACCAGTTCGACGCCGGCGACGGCTTCGACGATCGCACGATCACGACGCTTGCGACGTGGCAGGTCGCGTCGAGCAATCGCCTCGCGCGGAACTGGACGTCGCGCCTTTCGTTCGGCGACGGCAGCGATCGGTCGGTGTCGAAGACGGGATCCGGCGAATTTCCGTTCGACACGCACCAGCATCAGTTCGCATGGCAGAACGACATCGCGCTGCCGAAGGGCGGACTCACGCTCGCGCTCGAGCGCCGCGAGGAGCGCGTCGGCACCGACTCGGGATTTCCGGTCACGGGCCGCGACACGAACGCGGTGACCGCCATCTATCGCATCGATGCGGGCTCGAACGCCGTGCAGGCGAACGTGCGGCACGATGACTCGAACCAGTTCGGCGGCAGGACGACCGGCGCGCTCGCATGGGGCTACCGCATCGCGCCGGCGTGGCGCGTGACGGCGAGTGCGGGCACGGCATTCCGGGTGCCGACGTTCAACGATCTCTATTTTCCCGGCTTCTCGAATCCGAATCTGCGTCCGGAAACGTCGCGCAATGTCGAGGCGGGCCTGCACTGGACATCGCGCGCCGGCGAATATGCATGGCAGCTGCACGCGGTCGCGTTTCGCAATCGTGTCGACGATCTGATCGTCTTCCAGTGCGATGCGAATTTCGTCTGCGCGCCGCAGAACGTCGCCGACGCGACGTTGAAGGGTGTCAGCGTCTACGGCGACGCCGAGTGGCGCGACACGCTCGTCCATGCGTCGCTCGACCTGCAATCGCCGACGGACACGGCGAGCGGATTGCTGCTGCCGCGGCGCGCCCGGCGCCATGGCGTACTGTCGATCGCGCAGTCGCTCGGTCCCGGGCGCGTGACGGCCGAGCTCGTCGGGTCGTCCGAACGCTTCGACGACGCCGGGAACCTGCGCCGCATGGGCGGCTACGGGCTCGTCAACCTGATCGTCGAGTGGACCGTCAACGCGTCGACGTCGTTGTTCCTGCGCGCCGACAACGTGCTCGACCATCATTACGAGCTCGCCGCCGATTTTGCAACCGGCGGTGCGCGCGTCTTCGCCGGGGCGAGATGGCGGCTGTGAGGTGTCTCGTCGCACTCGCGCTGCTCGTTGCGGCGCCGGCTTTTGCGTCGATCAGCGTCGTCGACGATACCGCGCAAACGGTCGAGGTCCGGCAACCCGCGAAGCGGATCGTGACGCTCGCGCCGAACGCGGCCGAGCTCGCGTTCGCAGCAGGCGCCGGATCGCGCGTCGTCGGCGTCATCGCGGGTACCGACTATCCACCTGCCGCGAAGGCGCTCCCCGTCGTCGGCGACGTCACCGCGCTCGACCTCGAGCGCATCGTCGCGCTGGCGCCCGACCTGATCGTCACGTGGCCGTGGACGACGCCGCGCCAGGCCGACTCGCTTCGCGCTGCGGGCATCGCCGTGTTCGAAGCGAATCCGCGCACGATCGACGGCATCGCGAGCGATATCGAAAAACTCGGACGCCTGGCGGCGACCGAAGCGGCCGCCGATGCCGCGGCGAACACGTTTCGCACGCGCGTCGCCAAGGTCGCGCATTCACGCAGCTCCGGGCCGCCGCTGCGCGTGTTCTACGAAGTATCCGGTTCGCCGCTCTTCACGCTCGGCGGGCAGCACCTGGTGACGCAGGCGCTGTCGCTGTGTGGCGGCGAGAATGTCTTCGCCAACCTTTCGATTCCGGCGCCCGAGGTGGGCATCGAAGCGGTGCTCGCGGCGAATCCGCAGGTGATCATCGCCGGAACCGACGATGCGAAGCGCCCCGCGTGGCTCGACGCATGGACGCGCTGGCCCGCGCTCGACGCGGTGCGGCACCACGCGCTCTTCACTGTCGATGCGAACCTGCTGCACCGGCCGGGGCCGCGCTTCGTCGACGGTGTGGAGCAACTGTGTCGCACGCTTGCGAACGCGCGTCGGACAATCGCGTCGAAGCCGTATGATCCCGCGGGGCGGTAGCACCGAACGATCGATGAGCAAGGCATTCACGAGCGAGGAACCGACCGAGAGCGACGACGGCGACATGCCCGATCCGTCGCCGCTGCCCGCCGGTGCGCGCAACTACATGACGCCCGGCGGATTCGCGCGGCTGCGCCGCGAGCTCGACGTGCTCCTGTCGAAGGAGCGGCCCGAGCTCGTCGCAACCGTCTCGTGGGCCGCGGGCAACGGCGACCGCTCCGAGAATGGCGATTACATCTACGGCAAGAAGCGGCTGCGGGAAATCGATCGGCGCATCCGCTTTCTCGTTCGCCGGCTCGACAACGCCGAAGTCGTCGATCCGGCGATGCCGCGTGACGACGACGCGGCTTCGCGCGTCTACTTCGGCGCCACGGTGACCGTCGCCGATGCGCGCGGCGGCGAACGCACGGTCAGCATCGTCGGCATCGACGAGATCGACACCGAGCGCGGCTACATAAGCTGGATCTCGCCGATGGCGCGCGCACTTTTGAAGGCGCGCGAAGGCGATACCGTCACCGTGCGCACGCCGGCCGGTGTCGACGAGCTCGATGTCGTCGACGTGCGCTACGTCGCGCTCGCGACCGACGCCTGACCGCGCATCGGTCGCTGCGGATGCCGATGTCCGGTGGTTGACGCGCCGATCGTGCGGCTTCTATAGTGCCGCACGATGGATGCCGAGCTCACCGCGCTGGAACAACGCATCGAGACGCTGATCGCTCACGCCCGCGAATTGCGCTCCGAGAACGAGCTGTTGCGCAGCGAGCTCCTGGCGTCGCAGGAGCGCAACCGCGAGCTGGCCGCGCGCGTCGCGCAGGCGACCGAGCGTCTCGACGCATTGATCGCGCGAATGCCGGCTGATTAGGAGTTCACGGAATGGCAGACAACCCTGCGCGCACGCTGACGCTCGACGTCACGATCCTCGGCCGCGATTTCAAGGTCGCGTGCAAGCAAGACGAGCGCGACGCGCTGATGGAAGCGGTTGCGCTGCTCGACCGGCGAATGCGCGAAATCCGCGATGCCGGCAAGGTGAGCGGCACCGATCGCATCGCGGTGATGGCGGGGCTCAACATCGCGCACGAGCTGTTGCGCGAGCGCCGTTCGGCGGCCGTCGCCGAAAGCAGCGTGCCGGCGAAAGTCGGCGAGACGTTCGATGCGGAAGCAGCGCGGCGTAGAATCCAGGCAATGCAGGCGACGATCGACGAGACGCTCGCCGGACAGGAAAACCTGTTCTGATAGGTTGGAAG
Organism: Burkholderiales bacterium; assembly: GCA_025925475.1. Lineage (GTDB taxonomy): Bacteria > Pseudomonadota > Gammaproteobacteria > Burkholderiales > Casimicrobiaceae > VBCG01. Next base: position 9,799 of record JAICLP010000006.1, read on the forward strand.
CGGTTCGCGGCACGCGAACCGCAACATCCACTCCATCAATCCCCTGCGGTGTTCGATCCGGCCATACGTTCTTTGAACCAATGCTCTCGTAGCGAGGTGGCCGAGCCAGCGGACCGGTGTGCGTTCCCACGCGGAAGCGCCTGATGGTCCCGGTAGGCTGCCGAATCTTGAACCCAGGTTCAGGATGACCGGCCGGAACGGCACAGGCGGGGGGCCTTTCCCGCGGACGCCTGAACGCGATCGCGCTCGGGCGTCCATTCGTGCCGCGGTGACGACCGCGTCCGGCCGGCGTAACGGCGCCATGCGAAACTTCCGCTCTTTGCTGCGGGAGACGCGATGCGACGCCATTGGCTGATGAAATCCGAGCCCGACGAGTTCTCGATCGACGATCTCGTCGCGGCGCCGAACCGGGCGACGCCATGGTTCGGCGTGCGCAACTACCAGGCGCGCAACTTCATGCGCGACGACATGCAGGTCGGCGACCTCGCGTTCTTCTATCACTCGAGCTGTCCCGAGCCCGGCATCGCAGGCATCGTCGAGGTCTCGAAGGCCGCGTACCCCGACGAAACGCAGTTCGATCCGAAGAGCGCGTACTACGATCCGAAGTCGACGCGCGATGCGCCGCGCTGGCTGCACGTCGACGTCAGGCTCGTGCGCAAGACGAAGCTCGTCACGCTGCCGGTGCTTCGCGAAACGCCGGGTCTCGAGGACATGGTGACGCTGCGGCGCGGCAACCGCCTGTCGATCACGCCGGTGACGGCGTCCGAGTGGAAGATCATCGAGAGGCTCGCGACGCCCGCGTCGAAGGCGATGCACGCGAAGGCGCGCGATTGAACCTCGCGCTGATTCCCGTCTTCCTGCTGCTCGGCGCGTTCGTGGGATTCCTCGCCGGCCTGCTCGGCATCGGCGGCGGCTTCACGATGGTTCCGGTGCTGACCGAGATCTTCCAGCGGGAAGGCATCGCGACGTCGCATCTGCTGTCGCTCGCGATCGGTACGTCGGCGGCCGCGATCGTCTTTTCCGCGTTCTCGTCTGCAACCGCGCACCATCGTCGCGGCGCGGTGCTGTGGCCGATCGTCGCATCGATGGCGCCCGGGCTGGTGGTCGGATCATTGATAGGACCGCAGATCGCCAGCGCGTTGCCGATGCGCGTGATGGCGGCCATTTTCGGCAGCTTCACGTGGTTCACGGCGATCCGCATGGTGTCGTCGAAGCCGCCGAAGGCGATTCGCGAATTGCCGGCGAGGCCGGTCATGTTCGCCGTCGGTGCCGGCATCGGACTTGCCGCGGGCATGGTCGGGACGGCCGGTGCGTTCCTTGCCGTACCGTTCATGACCCGTTGCAACGTGAAGGTGCATAACGCGGTGGCCACTTCGGCCGCGATCGGATTGCCGGTCGCACTTGCATCGACGATCGGCTATGTCTTCGCCGGTTGGTCTGCCGCCGATCTTCCGCGCTATTCGGTCGGCTACGTTTACCTTCCGGCCATGGCCGGAATCGTCGTGATGAGCACGGCGTTTGCGCCGTTCGGTGCACGCGTCGCGCATGCGTGGCCCGTGCGGCGATTGCGCAAGACGTTCTCGGTGATGTTGTGGATCCTCGGCGCGTGGATGTGGTGGAAGGCGCTGCGGCAGTAGCGCCGCGACCCGTCAGGCGCCGCGCTTGCGAAGCTCGCCGCCATCGGCGAGGGCGCGCTCGATGCGCCGATCGGGGACGAGCCACATGAGCGCGACCGCGACGTAGATCGCCTGCGCGATCCAGTGCGAAACGAACGCGAGCGGAATCGCCACGAGATAGAGCACCGGCGACAGCTTGCCCTTCCAGTCGCTGCCGATTGCACGATGCAGGAACGACTCGCGTCCCTCGACCGAGATGATGCACTGCTGCAGCAACCAGTATGAGACCGCAGCCATCAGCAGGACGAAGCCGTAGAGCGCCGACGGCGCGCTCGCGAAGTGGTTCTCGCTCATCCACGCGGTCGTGAACGGAAACAGCGACAGCCAGAACAGCAGGTGCAGGTTCGCCCAGAGGACGCCGCCCGTGACCCTCGACGTGGCGTGCAGCATGTGGTGATGATTGTTCCAGTAGATGCCGACATAGACGAAGCTCAGCACGTACGACAGGAACACCGGCACCACCGGGGCGAGCGCCGCGACTTCGTCGCCGTGCGGCACCCTGAGCTCGAGGACCATGATCGTGATGATCACCGCGATCACGCCATCGCTGAACGCCTCGAGCCTCCCCTTGTTCATCAAAATGGGCTACGCGAGCCGGCAACGAACGCCGGCGGCCGCTAGTCCGCCGCCATCGACTCCAGTTCGCTGTAGCCCGGTGTCGCGACTGGCGTTCCGCCGGCTCTCACCTGGATCGCGCAGTACTTGAACTCGGGAATCTTGCCGAACGGATCGAGCACCGGGTTCGTCAGCAGGTTCGCCGCCGCCTCGTAATAGCAGAACGGGATGAACACGCTGCCGCGCGGCGTGCCGTCGTCGGCGCGCGCATAGAGCGAAACTTCGCCGCGCCGCGATGCGACCGTGATCGCGCCACCCGGCGTTACCCCGAGCGCCGCGAGATCGGCCGGATTCACCGACGCGACGGCGAACGGCTCGATCGCGTCGAGCGCGCGGCTGCGCCGCGTCATGCTGCCCGTATGCCAGTGCTCGAGCTGGCGCCCGGTGATCAGCACGAACGGGAACTCGGTATCGGGCTTCTCGGCAGCGGGAATGATCTGCGCCGGCACGAGCTGCGCACGCCCGCTTTGCGTCGGGAAGTTCTCGATGAACACGACCGGGTCCCCGGGATCGCCTTCGTGCTCGCACGGATACGTGACGCCGCTTTCGCGCTCGAGCCTCTCCCACGTGATGCCCGCGATCGACGGCATTGCCTTGCGCATCTCGTCGAACACGTCGCGCGGATGCGTGTAATGCCAGTCGAGGCCGAGCTCGCGCGCCATCGCGACGATGATGTCCAGGTCCCTGCGCGCATCGCCGGGCAGCGGCAGCGCCTCGCGGCCGAGCTGCACGTTGCGGTCGGTGTTGGTGAACGTACCGGTCTTCTCGGGAAATGCCGAGGCCGGGAGAATCACGTCCGCGTGATAGCAGGTCTCCGTCACGAAGAGGTCCTGCACGACGAGCATCTCGAGCTCGGCGAGCGCCTGCCGCGCGTGCTCGACGTCGGGGTCGGACATCGCCGGGTTCTCGCCCATGATGTACATGCCGCGAATCTTGCCGGCGTGCACCGCGTGCATGATCTCGACGACGGTGAGGCCCGGCGTCGGATCGAGCGTAACGCCCCACAGCGCCTCGAACTTCGCCCGTACCTCGGCGCTGTCAACCGGCTGGTAATCGGGATAGACCATCGGAATCAGGCCGACGTCGGAGGCGCCCTGCACGTTGTTCTGGCCGCGCAGCGGATGCAGCCCCGTGCCGGGGCGGCCGATCTGCCCGGTCATCATGCAAAGGGCGATCAGGCAGCGCGCGTTGTCGGTGCCGTGCACGTGCTGCGAGATGCCCATGCCCCAGAGGATCATCGACGCGCGCGACTTCGCGAACATGCGCGCCACCGCGCGGATCGTCGGCGCATCGATGCCGCAAAGCGGTGCCATTGCCTCCGGCGGATAGCGCAGCACGTTGTCGCGAAGCTCCGCATAACCCGACGTCCGATCCTCGATGAACTTCGGATCGACGAGGTTCTCCTCGACGATCGTGCACATGATCGCGTTCAGCAGCGCGACGTCGGTGTCGGGCTTGAACTGGAGCATGTGGGTTGCATGGCGTGAAAGCTCGGAGCGGCGCGGGTCGGCGTAGATGAGTTTCGTGCCGTTCTTGACGGCGTTCTTCATCCATGTTGCAGCGACCGGATGGTTCGACACCGGATTCGCGCCGATCAGGAACACGACTTCCGCCTGCAGCACGTCCATCACCGGATTCGACACGGCACCCGAACCGATGCCTTCGAGCAGCGCCGCCACGCTCGATGCGTGGCAAAGCCGCGTGCAGTGATCGACGTTGTTCGTGCGAAAGCCCGTGCGCACGAGCTTCTGGAACAGGTACGCCTCCTCGTTGCTGCCCTTCGCCGAGCCGAAGCCGGCGAGCGCGCCACCGCCGTGCGTGTCGCGAATGCGGCGAAGCGTTCCGCCGGCGAGTGCTAGCGCCTCGTCCCACGTCGCTTCACGGAACACCGACAGTGGATTCGCCGGGTCGACCTTGAAGTCGGCGGATTTCGGAAAGCCGGCTTTTCTGATCAGCGGCTTCGTGAGGCGCTGCGGGTGGTGCACGGAGTCGAAGCCGAAGCGGCCCTTGACGCAAAGGCGCTCGCGATTGGCGGGACCGTCGCGGCCTTCGACGTGGATGATGCGGTCGTCATCGATGTTGTAGGTGATCTGGCAGCCGACGCCGCAGTACGGGCACACCGACGCGACCTTGCGGTCGATCGGCTGCAGGAACGCCTGCTGCGCGGGTGCCAGCGCGCCGGTGGGACAGGCCTGCACGCATTCGCCGCAGGCGACGCACGTCGACAACCCCATCGGGTCGTCCAAATCGAACACGATCTTCGAATGCGCGCCGCGAAACGCGTAACCGATGACGTCGTTGACCTGCTCCTCGCGGCAGGCGCGGACGCACCGCGTGCATTGAATGCAGGCGTCGAGGTTCACTGCCATCGCCGGGTGCGACAGGTCGGCCGGCGGCTCGACACGGCGCGCGAAGCGCGGTTGCGCCAGCCCGAGCGCGTGCTGCCAGTAATCGAGCTCCGAATCCTTCGTGTACGAGCGGTCGGGCATGTCGGAGGCGAGCAGCTCGACGATCATCTTCTGCGAATGCACGGCGCGTGCGCTGTTGCTTGTGACTTCCATGCCGGCGCTCGGCTGCCGGCAGCACGACGGCGCGAGCACGCGCTCGCCCTTGATCTCGACCATGCACGCGCGGCAGTTGCCGTCGGGCCGATACCCGGCCTTGTAGCAAAGCCGCGGAATCGGGACGCCGAGCCGATCGGCGACCTCGATGATCGTCTCGCCCGGCTTCGCGAGGACCTCGTCGCCGTTCAGCTTGAACGCGACATCGGGACCGGGGGAGCGGAACGCATCGGGTGCCGCCTCGGGGCGCCTGCGCGCCTTGACGCTGCGGCCGGTTCCGGTGGGCCGAAAGCCGAGCTGTCCATCATAGGGCGCGTTCATTTGCCGGTCTCCGTTGCAAGTTCGTGCGGGAAATACTTGTAGACACACGCGATCGGATTCGGTGCCGCCTGCCCGAGCCCGCAGATCGAGGCATCGGCCATAGCCTGCGACAGGTCGTCGAGCAGCGCCTTGTCCCACGCCGCCTTCCGCATCAGCCCCACGGCCTTCTCGGTACCGACGCGGCACGGCGTGCACTGGCCGCACGATTCCTCGGCGAAGAACTCCATCAGGTTCAGCGCGGCGTCGCGCGCACGGTCGTGCTGCGACAGCACGATCACCGCGGCGGAGCCGATGAAGCAGCCGTACGGCTGCAGCGTATCGAAATCGAGCGGAATGTCGCCAAGCGACGCGGGCAATATGCCGCCGGATGCGCCGCCCGGCAGATAGCCGTAGAACGTGTGGCCGTCCTGCATGCCGCCGCAATGCTCGTCGATCAATTCGCGCACGGTAATGCCGGCCGGCGCGAGGTGGACGCCGGGCTTCTTCACGCGACCCGACACCGAGAACGAGCGCAATCCCTTGCGGCCGTTGCGGCCCTGGTCGGCGAACCATTTCGCGCCGCGCTCGAGGATGTCGCGCACCCAGTAAAGCGTCTCCATGTTGTGCTCGAGCGTCGGGCGCCCGAAGAGGCCGACCTGCGCGACATACGGCGGACGAAGCCGCGGCATCCCGCGCTTGCCTTCGATCGACTCGATCATCGCGGACTCCTCGCCGCAGATGTACGCGCCCGCGCCGCGGCGCAATTCGATCCGCGGCAACGGACACGGCGGATCGGCGATCAGCGCGTCGATTTCGCGCGCGAGGATCTGCCGGCACGCGGCGTATTCGTCGCGAAGGTAGACGTAGCACTCGTCGATGCCGACGGCCCATGCGGCGATCAGCATGCCGTCGAGGAAGCGATGCGGATCGCGCTCGAGGTAATAGCGATCCTTGAACGTGCCGGGCTCGCCCTCGTCGATGTTGACGGCCATCATGCGCGGCGTCGCTTCGGCACGGACGATCTTCCATTTGCGTCCTGCCGGAAAGCCTGCGCCGCCAAGGCCACGCAGCGACGAGGCCTCCATCTCGCCGATCACCGACTCGACGCTGCGGCGGCCCTCGACGCAATCGATCAACGTGCGATAGCCACCGTTGCGGCGATACTCGGGCAGGTCGACGTAAGGCGGCGGCGTCGCTTCCATGGCGCCCGCCGCGAGTGCTGCGAGCACCTTCTGCGGCGTCGCTTCGCCGATCGCGTTGCGTCCGACGACGGCCGCGGGCGCCTGCTCGCAGCGGCCGATGCAAGGCGCGCCGAGCACGCGCACGTTCGCATCGCCATGCGCAAGCAGCGCCTCGCGCAGCGCATCGGCGCCGGCCATCTTGCACGACAGCGTCTCGCAGACGCGGATCGTGACCGGTGGCGGCGGCGTCTGGTCGGCATCGACGACGTCGAAGTGGTGATAGAACGTGGCGACCTCGTAGACCTCGGTCATCGCGAGCTTCATCTCCTGCGCGAGCGCGACCAGATACGACGCCGGCAGGTAGCCGCGCGCGTCCTGGATGCGATGCAGGTGCTCGATCAGCAGCGACCGCTCGCGCGGGGCGTCGCCGAGCAGCCGCTGCACGTCGGCAAGCGCTTCGGCATTGACATTGCGGCCCTTCGGCCGCGCTTTGACGCCCCGGCCGCCGCGCAGCCGGGAGGTATCGACGATGATGGAATCGGTCATTGTTCAGTCCAGGAAATCGCAGTTCTTGTCGACGAACGCGGCGAGGTCCAGCGAATGCTCGCGCACGAGCCGCTCGGCAAGTTCGGTATCGCGGCGCTCGAGCGCCTCGATGATGCGCATGTGGTCGACGATCGAGCGCGCGGCCCGGTCGCTTTGGGAGATCGTGAGCCGGCGGATCGCCCGCACGTGGATGAACAGGTTGTCGATCGTCTTGCCCATCAGGTGCGAGCCCGAGAGCCGGATGATCGCCTGGTGGAATGCGATGTTGGCTTCCGAATACTCGTCGATGTGCTCCGCGGGCGTCGACGTGCGGAACTCGTCGAACATCGTGCGCAACGCCGCGATGTCCTCATCGGACGCATTCACGGTTGCGAGCCTCGCCGCCATGCTCTCGAGCGCCGCCCACATCTCGATCATCTCGATGATCTGGCGCTTCGTCTTGCGGACGATGAAGATGCCGCGCCGCGGCACGGTCCGCAGGAATCCTTCCTGCTCGAGCAGCGTCATCGCCTCGCGGATCGGCGTCCGCGACACGCCGAGCGAGCGCGACAGCTGCCGCTCGTCGAGCCGCAACTCGTGCGGATGCGAGTAGATGTCGGCTTCTGTGATCGCCTGCTTCAACGCGGCATAGGCCTGATCGCGAAAGCTGACGTTGGCGGAGAGCGGGCGCAGCGCCAGGGGCATCGCCGCCGTGCCGGCCCCCGCGGGAATCGTTGCCACCGGTCAGAGTCCTTTCTCGGCACTTCGACAGTGCCGCAATGCTTCCGTATCTTATATACCAAAAGCCAGGGGGAGGATAGTTGCGGGCGCCTGGGACGCCCGGTCTCCTGGCGCGGACAAGGAGCGCCGATCCGTTCTGGCTGCGGCTGATCAGGTTATCACGGCCGTGCCGGCGTCGTGGCTCCTGGCGTAGGAAGCGCTCACTCCGGCGGAAACATCAGGTCGGTCGCCGCAACGCTGCAAACGCCTTCATGAACACAACTAACAATTGACGGCGTCTGGTATATCAAATACTTTATGGGGATTCCGCGCGTGCGGGCAAGCCGGAGCAGCACGTCGCCCGAACGTCCGCCGCGCGGAGCATCCCAAGCATCCATGAGCCCGTGCATTGCGGGCATCGAATGCCATCCGAACCGGGCGCATCGCGCCGATTCGATTGAGGAGATCCCATGGAAAGCGTGACCGTAGCGCGCAAGCAATCGCCCACCGGTGCGACCGAAGCCCCTGCGACGAGCAGCGCTCCCACCAACGCCGATGCACGGGAGGAGACCGATGGCTTTCATCTTCTGATTGATGCTCTGAAGCTCAACGGCATCGACACGATCTTCGGCCTGCCCGGCATTCCGATAACCGACCTCACGCGCAAGGCGCAAGCCGCGGGCCTTCGCGTCGTCTCGTTTCGCCACGAGCAGAACGCCGGTTACGCCGCGTCGATCGCCGGCTTCCTCACGCAAAAGCCCGGCATCTGCCTTACCGTTTCGGCCCCCGGCTTCCTGAACGGCCTGACGGCGCTCGCGAACGCGACGACGAACTGCTTCCCGATGATTCTGATCAGCGGCTCGAGCGAGCGCGAGATCGTCGACCTGCAGCAGGGCGATTACGAGGAGATGGACCAGCTCGCGATCGCGAAGCCGCTCGCGAAAGCGGCGTTTCGCGTCCTGCACGCCGAGGACATCGGCATCGGCGTCGCTCGCGCGATTCGCGCCGCGGTGTCCGGACGCCCCGGCGGCGTCTATCTCGACCTGCCGGCGAAACTGTTCCCGCAGGCGATGGATGCCGAAGCGGGGAGACAGTCGCTGATCAAGGTCGTCGATCCGGCGCCGCGCCAGATTCCCGCGCCGGAAGCCGTGAAGCGTGCGCTCGATCTCCTTTCGAACGCGAAGCGGCCGCTGATCATCCTTGGCAAGGGCGCGGCGTACGCGCAGGCCGACGCCGACATTCGCGCATTGATCGAGAAGACGGGCATTCCCTATCTGCCGATGGCGATGGCCAAGGGCCTGCTTCCCGATACGCACGAGCAATCGGCGGCCGCTGCGCGCTCGTACGTGCTGCCGGAAGCCGACGTCGTGATGCTGATCGGCGCCCGCCTCAACTGGCTGCTCGCGCACGGCAAGGGCAAGACGTGGGGCGGCAAGAGCGCGAAGGCGTGGGGCGGCCAGAAGTTCGTGCAGGTCGACATCTCGCCGATCGAGGCCGACAGCAACGTGCGCATCGATGCGCCGGTCGTCGGCGACATCGGCTCGTGCGTGAAGGCGATGCTCGACCGCATCGGCGCGAACTGGCCGAAGCCGCCGTCCGACTGGCTCTCCGCCATCGGCGAGCGCAAGAGCAGGAACGTCGCGAAGATGGCCGATACGCTCGCGAAGAATCCGACGCCGATGAACTTCCAGAGCGCGTTGAACGTCGTGCGCGACATCGTCAAGGCGAATCCCGACGCCTATCTCGTGAACGAAGGCGCAAATGCGCTCGACTTCACGCGCAGCATCGTCGACATGTACAAGCCGCGCAAGCGCCTCGATGTCGGCACCTGGGGCGTGATGGGCATCGGGATGGGCTTCTGCGTGGCCGCGGCGGTCGTCGGCAACGAGCAGGTGATCGCGATCGAGGGCGACAGCGCATTCGGCTTCTCCGGCATGGAGCTCGAGACGATATGCCGCTACAAGCTGCCCGTGTGCATCGTGATCCTCAACAACAACGGCGTCTATCGCGGCGACGAAACGAACTGGGCGGGCGACGTCGACGGCGATCCGTCGCCGCTCGTGTTCGTCAAGAACGCACGCTACGAAAAAGTGATCGAAGCCTTTGGCGGCGTCGGGCTCTACGCGACGACGCCTGACGAGTTGCGCAAGGGGATGGAAGAGGCGGTCCGCTCGCGCAAGCCGACGCTGATCAACGCGGTGATCGACGAGAAGGCAGGCACGGAAAGCGGCCGGATCACGAGCCTCAATCCGACCGCGAAGAAGACTTGATCCATGGCCGGCGCGCGTCGCGATCGCTCACTCGCGAACGCGCCACCGCTTGAACGGCCGATACATTGACGGCGTCTGGTATATCACATACCTTAACAAAATATATCGCGGCGAGCGCATGACATGACGCGCGACGCGCGCGATACGCGACAGAGGTTTTCATGGCGAAAGCGCTAGACGGGGTCAGGATTCTCGATTTCACGCACGTGCAGTCGGGCCCGACGTGCACGCAGCTGCTCGCATGGTTCGGCGCCGACGTCATCAAGGTGGAGCGTGCCGGCGAAGGCGACATCACGCGCGGGCAACTGCGCGACATTCCGGACGTGGACAGCCTCTACTTCACGATGCTGAACCACAACAAGCGGTCGATCACGATCGACGCAAAGAACCCGAAGGGCAAGGAGGTCCTCGAAAAGCTCGTCCGGCAATGCGACGTGCTCGTCGAGAACTTCGCGCCCGGCGCGCTCGACCGGATGGGCTTCACGTGGGAGCGCATCCAGGAACTGAATCCGAAGATGATCGTCGCGTCGATCAAGGGCTTCGGTCCGGGCCCGTACCAGGACTGCAAGGTGTACGAGAACGTCGCGCAATGCGCGGGCGGCGCCGCATCGACGACCGGTTTCGACGACGGCCCGCCGCTCGTGACCGGCGCGCAGATCGGCGACAGCGGCACCGGGTTGCATCTGGCGCTCGGCATCGTCTGCGCGCTCTACCAGCGCAAGGCGACGGGCCGCGGGCAGAAGGTCGATGCCGCGATGCAGGACGGCGTGCTCAATCTGTGCCGCGTCAAGCTGCGCGATCAGCAGCGGCTCGACCGTACGCACGTGCTCGAGGAGTATCCGCAGTACCCGAACGGCCATTTCGGCGAGGCGGTGCCGCGCGCGGGCAACGCATCGGGCGGCGGCCAGCCGGGCTGGATCCTGAAGTGCAAGGGCTGGGAGAACGATCCGAACGCGTACATCTACTTCATCACCCAGGCCCCGGTGTGGAAGGAGATCTGCAAGGTGATCGGCCGCGAGGAGTGGCTCACCGATCCGCGTTACGCGACGCCGAAGGCGCGGCTGCCGCATCTGTCCGAGATCTTCGACGAAATCGAGAAGTGGACGATGACGAAGACGAAGTTCGAGGCGATGGAAATCCTGAACGAGTACGACATTCCGTGCGGCCCGATCCTGTCGATGAAGGAGATCGCCGAAGAGCCGTCGCTGCGCAGGACGGGCACTGTCGTCGAGGTCGATCACCCGAAGCGCGGCAAGTACCTGACCGTCGGCAATCCGATCAAGCTCTCCGACAGCCCGACCGAGGTGAAGCGCTCGCCGCTGTTGGGTGAGCACACCAACGAAGTGATGAAGGAGCTCGGCTATACGGCCGAGCAGATCGAGAGTCTGCGCGCAGAACGAGTGATATAGAAGGCGGCCAAAAGTAAAACCCTACTTTTGGCCGAGGAGCTTCGCTTGAATCGCGGGCGGAGCCCGTCGATTCAAGCCCGAAAATTCAAGGAATAGCCAATGGCGCACGACAAGACGACGGTCCGCAACATCATCGACAAGGTCAAGGCCGAAGGGCGCACGTCGCTGACGGCGCCCGAAGGCAAGCTGGTCTGCGACGCGTACGGCATTCCCGTTCCGCAGGAAGGCGTGGCGAAGTCCGCTCAGGAAGCGGTACGGCTCGCCACCCAGATGGGCTTTCCCGTCGTGCTGAAGATCGTCTCGCCCGAAATCCTGCACAAGACCGAGGCGGGCGGCGTGCTGGTCGGCGTCAAGGACGCCGGCGCGGTCGAGCAGGGCTTCAGGACGATCATGGACAACGCGCGCAAGTACAACGACAAGGCGAACCTCGTCGGCGTGCAGGTCCAGCAGATGCTGCAGGGCGGCCAGGAAGTGATCATCGGCTCGGTCACCGATCCGTCGTTCGGCAAGCTCGTCGCGTTCGGCCTCGGTGGCGTGCTCGTCGAGGTCCTGAAGGACGTCACGTTCCGTCTCGCGCCGCTCACGCAGGACGAGGCGCTCGGCATGCTCGACAGCATCGAGGCGCGCGACGTGCTGAAGGGCGTGCGCGGCCAGCCGCCGGTCAGCCGCGAAGCGCTCGCGCTGATCCTGACGCAGGTCGGCGCGCTCGTCTCGGACTTTCCCGAGATCACCGAGCTCGACCTGAACCCGGTGTTCGCGACGCCGACGGGCGCGATCGCGGCCGACGTGCGCATCGTGATCGGCGAGCCGCTGCCGGCGAAATACCGGCCGTCGCAGCAGGAAATCGTGCGGTCGATGAACCGCATCATGAAGCCCGATTCCGTTGCGGTGATCGGCGCGTCGCCCGAGGCCGGCAAGATCGGCAACTCGGTGATGAAGAACCTGATCAACGGCGGCTACAAGGGTCAGATCTACCCGATCCACCCGAAGGCCGACGAGATCATGGGCTACAAGGCGTACCGAAGCGTCAAGGACGTTCCGGGCGACATCGACGTGGCCGTATTCGCGATTCCGGCGAAGTTCGTCGCACAGGCGCTGACCGAAGTCGGCGAGAAGGGCATTCCCGGCGCGGTGCTGATTCCCTCCGGGTTTGCCGAAACGGGCAACGTCGAAGGACAGCAGGAGATCCAGGCGATCGGCCGCAAGTACAACGTGCGCCTGATGGGGCCGAACATCTACGGCTTCTACTACACGTGGAAGAACCTTTGCGCGACGTTCTGCACGCCGTACGACGTCAAGGGCCACACGGCGCTGTCGTCGCAATCGGGCGGCATCGGGATGGCGATCATCGGCTTCTCGCGCTCGGCGAAGATGGGCGTGTCGGCGATCGTGGGCCTCGGCAACAAGGCCGATCTCGACGAGGACGATCTGCTGACGTTCTTCGAGCAGGACGACAACACGAACGTCGTCGCGATGCACTGCGAGGATTTGAAGGACGGCCGTTCGTTCGCCGAGGTGGCGAAGCGCGTGTCGAAGAAGAAGCCGATCGTCGTGCTGAAGGCGGGACGCACGAGCCTCGGCGCGCGCGCCGCAGCGTCGCACACGGCGGCACTCGCCGGCAACGACAAGATCTACGACGACGTGTTGCGGCAATCGGGCGTGATCCGCGCGCCGGGCCTGCGCGACATGCTCGAATACGCGCGCGCGATTCCGCTGCTCGCGACGCCGGCGGGCGAGAACGTGATCATCATCACCGGCGCCGGCGGGTCGGGCGTGCTGCTGTCCGACGCGGTTGCCGACAACGGGCTCAACCTGATGGCGATGCCGCAGGACCTCGACGCTGCGTTTCGCAAGTTCATCCCGCCGTTCGGCGCGGCCGGCAATCCGGTCGACATCACGGGCGGCGAGCCGCCGACGACGTACAAGAACACGATCAGGCTGGGGCTCACCGACCCGCGCATTCATGCAATCATCCTCGGCTACTGGCACACGATCATCACGCCGCCGATGGTGTTCGCGAATCTCGTCGTCGAAGTCGTCGACGAGATGAAGGCGCAGGGCATTCACAAGCCGATCGTCGCTTCGCTCGCCGGCGACGTGCAGGTCGAGGAAGCGGCAGAGCATCTGTTCCAGCATGGCGTTCCGGCCTATCCGTACACGACGGAGATGCCGGTGGCCGTACTGAGCGCAAAATACAAGTGGGCGCGAGGTGCCGGGCTGCTTTGACCCGGACACCGCGATCGCCTCGGGAGGAAACGTGGAGTGGCAGCAGGAAAGCGGGCGCTGCGGCGCCCGGGGAAATGCGGGCCGCACGAAGATGGCCTGCATCGTCGGCATCAGAACTAGACGCGGTCGTACTTCATATCTGGAGGAATCATGAGCTCTATTCGTCGTCGCGCGCTCGGCGTTGCCCTTGGCGTCGTAGCACTTGCTGCAGTTGCATCGGCCCCCGTCGCCGCATGGGAGCCCACGAAGCCGATCCAGTTCATCGTGCCCGCGGGTACCGGCGGCGGCGCCGACCAGATGGCGCGCTTCATCCAGGGCGTCGTATCGAAGCACAAGCTGACGAAGGAACCGATCATCGTCGTCAACGAATCGGGCGGCGCGGGTGCGCAGGGATTCCTCGACGTCAAAGGCGCGAAGGGCGATCCCAATACGATCATCATCACGCTGTCGAACCTGTTCACGACGCCGCTCGCGACGGGCGCACCGTTCAACTGGAAGGACTTCACGCCGGTCGCCATGCTCGCGCTCGACGAGTTCGTGCTGTGGGTGAACTCGTCCGAGCCGTACAAGACGCCGACCGAGTACATCAACGCGGTGAAGGCGAAGCCCAATACGTTCAAGATGGGCGGCACCGGATCGAAGCAGGAAGACCAGATCATCACGGCCGAGATCGAGCAGCAGACGGGTGCCAAGTTCATCTACATCCCGCTGAAGGGCGGCGGCGACGTCGCGGTGCAACTCGTCGGCAACCACATCAATTCGAGCGTCAACAATCCGATCGAGGCGGTGGCACAGTGGCGCGCCGGCTCGCTTCGGCCGCTCTGCGTATTCGACAGCAAGCGGATGGATTACCCGGCGAAGGTGACGCAGACGACGTCGTGGCACGACATCCCGACGTGCAAGGAGTCGGGCCTCGACGTCGAGTACCTGATGCTGCGCGGCATCTTCATGCCCGGTGGCGTGTCGCAGGACCAGGTCAACTTCTACATCGATCTGCTGAAGAAGGTGCGCGAAACCCCCGAGTGGAAGGACTTCACCGAGAAGGCCGCATTCAACCAGTCGTTCATGACCGGACCTGAATTCGTGAAGTGGCTGACCGACGCCGAGACGAAGCACAAGTCGCTGATGGAGAAGGCGGGGTTCCTCGCGAAGAAGTAAGCGGGAGCACGACGCAGCAACGTGACGGCCGCCGCGACAGGCGGCCGTCCTGCAACACGGGCGCGCGAAGCAGCCGGCAACGGAGACTCGATCGTGGATGAAGCAGGCGGTAACGGCAACGAAGGCCGAAGCGTCGTGTCGACGCGAACCATGGAAGCGGTCGTCGCCGCGCTCGTGTTCGCGTTCGGGGCGACGTTCGTCTACCAGAGCGTGAAGCTCGGCTTTCGATGGGGCGCCGAAGGCCCGCAGTCGGGCTTCTTCCCGTTCTACGTGGCGCTCATCATCTGCGGGTCGAGCCTCACCGTGTTCGTGAACGCGTTGCGCGGCAAGGCCGGGCGCCGCGACGAATCGTTCGTCGAGCGGGGCCAGCTGTGGAAGGTGATGCAGGTCCTGATCCCGGCGGCGATCTTCGTCCTCGGCGTGGAGCTCATCGGCATTTACGTTTCGTCGGCGATCTACATCGCGCTCTTCATGCGCTTCCTCGGCAAGTACTCGTGGGTGAAGAGCGTGCTCATCGCGGTCATCATCTGCGTCGCGCTGTTCTTCATGTTCGAGGTCTGGTTCCAGGTGCCGCTTTACAAGGGCACGTGGGACCTCACGTCGTGGACCGGGTACTGAGCACGCGCTCGCCCTCGCCCTGAACGCCCAATACTGCCAGGAGCACTCGTGCAAGACCTCGCGTATCTCTTCCACGGCTTCGCGGTCGTTCTGACGCCATTCAATTTCGGGTTGATGCTGCTCGGCATCGTCCTCGGCGTCATCATCGGCGTGCTGCCGGGGCTCGGCGCCGCGAACGGCATCGCGATCCTGCTCCCGCTCACGTTCACGATGCCGCCCACGTCGGCGATCATCATGCTGTCGTGCATCTACTGGGGCGCCCTGTTCGGCGGCGCGATCGCGTCGATCCTCTTCAACATTCCCGGCGAGCCATGGTCGGTGGCAACGACCTTCGACGGCTATCCGCTCGCGCAGCAGGGACGCGCCGGCGAAGCGCTGACGACCTCCTTCACGTCGTCGTTCGTCGGCGCCTTCTTCGCGGTGGTGATGATCACGTTCCTCGCGCCGATCATTGCGCGCTTCGCGCTGCGCTTCGGCCCGGCGGAATACTTCTCGGTGTACCTGCTTACCTTCTGCAGTTTCGTCGGCATGGGCAAGGGCTCGCCGGCGAAGATCCTCGCATCGATGATGATCGGCTTCGCGCTGTCCACCGTCGGCATCGACATCGTGACCGGCCAGTTGCGGATGACGTTCGGGCTCGTGAGCCTTCTGAAGGGCTTCGACTTCCTGATCGCTGTCATCGGGCTCTTCGGCATCGGCGAGATCCTGCTGTCGATGGAGGAAGGCCTCGCATTCTCGGGCGCGACCGCACGCATCAATCCGAAGGTCGTGCTCGAGACGTGGAAGAAACTGCCGCGGTATTGGCTCACGTTCCTGCGCAGCACGGTGATCGGCATCTGGATGGGCGTCACGCCGGGCGGCGCGACGCCGGCCTCGTTCATGAGCTACGGCGCGGCGAAGAAGTTCTCGAAGGACGGCGACAAGTTCGGTACCGGTGTCGTCGAAGGGCTCGTGGCGCCGGAGACCGCGGCGCACGCGGCCGGCACGAGCGCGCTGCTGCCGATGATCACGCTGGGCATCCCGGGCTCGCCAACGGCCGCCGTGCTGCTCGGCGGCCTTCTGATCTGGGGCTTGCAACCGGGGCCGCTGCTCTTCCAGGAGAAGCCCGACTTCGTCTGGGGCCTGATCGCGAGCATGTATCTCGGCAACGTCGTCGGCCTTGCCGTCGTGCTGTCGCTGGTGCCGGCGTTCGCGGCGATCCTGCGCATTCCGTTTGCGATCATCGCGCCCGTGATCGTCGTGATCTGCGCGATCGGCGCCTATACCGTCAACAACTCGATGCACGACATCTGGTTCATGCTCGGCTTCGGCGTCGTCGGCTACGTCTTCAAGAAGCTCAACTACCCGATGGCGCCGCTCGTGCTCGCGCTCGTGCTCGGCAACGCGGCGGAAAGCTCGTTCCGCCAGGCGATGCTGTCGTCGCAGGGAAGCCTCGGCATCCTGTTCTCGAACGGCCTCGTCGGCGGCATCACGACGCTTGCGCTCGTCATGCTGTTCTGGCCGCTGATCTCGAAGGGACTGCGCGGCGTTCTTCCGTCGAGGGCGCCGAAGACGCCGGCGGAACAGCCGGTGGATTGATGTCAGGAATCAGGGATCAGGGATCAGACGCAGACCCGCTTGGTATGCGGATGCGCAGTGCTGAGCGCGCTGAGCGTCGCGCCGCGCGGGCGTGCGACAGCGGATAGTCCTCGACCGGCGTGACGCTCCAACGAGCGCGGCATCTGCGCCCATCGACGGCCGGGAGCCCCCGTTACGGCGACGTCCCGCCAAAACGTTGGCGCAACAAATTCTTCTGAACCTTTCCCATCGCGTTGCGCGGCAACTCGTCGATGACGTGCACGCGCTTCGGCACCTTGAACGCCGCGATCTCGTCTTTCAGCGTGCCGATGATCGCGGCTTCGTCGATCGCCTGCCCGGGCTTCGCCACGACGACGGCGGTGACCGCCTCGCCGAAATCGGGATCGGGCACGCCGATCACCGCCGATTCGACGACGCCCGGAAACGCGTCGATGCGCTCCTCGATTTCCTTCGGATAGACGTTGAGGCCACCGCTGATGATCATGTCCTTCGCGCGGCCGGCCAGTCGCAGGTAGTCCTTCGCTTCGCCCTCGGGGACCCATTCGCCGACGTCGCCGGTGCGAAACCACCCGTCGACGGTGAACTCCTCGCGCGTCTTTTCCGGCATCTGCCAATACCCGGCGAAGACGTTCGGGCCGCGTACCTGCACACCCCCGACGACACCCGGCGCGCAAACGCGGCCCGCGTCGTCGACGACGCGCACCGATATGCCCGCCAGCGGACGGCCGACGGTGCCCGCGGCACGCACGCCATCGAGCGGGTTCGACGTGATCATCCCGGTTTCCGTCATGCCGTAGCGCTCGAGGATCGTCTGGCCCGTGCGTTCACGGAACGCCGCGAAAGTTTCGGGCAACAGCGGCGCCGAGCCCGACACGAAGAGGCGCACGTTCCTCGCGCGCTCCCGCGTGAACGCCGGCTCGGCGAGAAGGCGCGTGTAGAACGTCGGCACGCCCATCATCGCCGTTGCGGCAGGCAGCCGCTCGACGACTTCGCCCGCGTCGAACCTGGGCAGCCACCAGAGCCGCGCGCCCGACAGCAGCGCGCAGTGGATCGCGACAAACAATCCGTGCACATGATAGATCGGCAGCGCGTGCAGCAGCACGTCGCCGCGCGTGAACGCCCACGCCTCGACGAGCGCGAGCGCGTTCGATGCGAGGTTGCGGTGCGTGAGCGACGCGCCCTTCGAGCGCCCGGTCGTGCCCGACGTGTAGACGATTGCCGCAAGGTCGTCCGGCTGCGACTGGACGGTCGCAAAATGCGCGGCTTCGCCGCGCGCACGGTCGCCGAGCGCGCCGCCGTGCGCGTCGACGGTGAGGACCCTCGCGCCGTTGGCGATCGTCTCGATCGTGCCGAGCGTCTGCGGCCGGCAGACCACCACACGCGGTGTCGCGTCCGCGAAGAAATACGCGAGCTCGCTCCTGCGATACGCGGTGTTGAGCGGCAGATACACGAAGCCCGCACGAAGGCACGCGAGATACAACGCAAGCACGTGCCAGTGCTTGTCGGCCTGCACGGCGACGCGATCGCCAGGCTGGCAGCCGGCGCGCGTCAGCGCGTTCGCGATTCGCGCGGACGCCTGCGCAAGCTCGTCATAATGGACGACGGGCGCGCCGGGAATCAGCAGGCACGGCTGCTCGGCACCCGATGGGAAATGCGCTTCGATCAGCGCGTAGAGGTTGGCGTTCATGCGACGAATCGCGCGGTGATCGAGGGTGTCGAGTTCATTCAGGGCATTATTCCACGATGACGCGACGATCGCCGTCCGCCACGAACGCTCGCGCGCCAAAGGGACGCGATGCGACCGCGTCGCCGCTTGCACTGCGCGACGCGCAGCCGACGGCGCGCATCGCCGCGGTCGCGGACGCCGGCAGCGTGGAGCTCTTTCCAGCGGCCGGTGCGAGCCCGCATCTCGCCCGCTTCGGCATCGTTGCGCAACCCGACGACGGAATCGTCATTGCCCGCGCGCGCCTCGACCGGGCGCCGATCCTCGTCGCGGCGCAGGACGAGCGCTATCTGGCGGGCAGCGTCGGCGAACGCCATGGCGAAGCGCTGCGCGCATTGTTCGACGCGGCGCGGCGCGAGCGGCCCCGGGCCGTCGTGCTGCTGCTCGCGTCGGGCGGCGTACGGCTGCACGAGGCGAATGCCGCGGAGCTCGCGCTCGCACGTGCGCTGTCGTCGCTGCTCGATGCACGCGTCGCGGGCGTGCCGGTCGTCGCGATCGGCGTCGCGAACGTCTTCGGCGGCACGTCGGTGCTCGCGTCGGCCGCCGATCGGCTCGCGCTTCTGCCCGGCACGCGGTTCGGCTTGTCAGGGCCGAAGGTCCTCGAATCGGTGCACGGCAAATGGCAGCTCGATGCGGAAGATCCGCGCGACGTCGATGCCGTGTTCGGCGCGGATGCGCGTAACGTTGCCGGCGCCGTCGAACTGCTCGCCGACGACGGCGACGCGGTACGCGCGTGGGTCGCGCGCGCCGTGCACGAGCGCGACGACTTCGACGTCGCGGTCATGGCGATGCACGCGCGTCTCGGACGCCGAGTCGCGGGCGAGACGACGCACGTCGCGCCGTTCGATCCGCTGCCATGCTTCGACGGGGCCGCACCCGTCGACGACGCCGGGCGGCTGTGGCGTGGCCCAGCGTGCTGGCTCACGCGCCCGAGCCACGGCGCACCGGTCGGTCCGGCCGACGTATACGCGCTCGATTCGGTGCTGCTTGCGCATCTGGCGCCGGGACGCCGCGCTAAAGAGACCGTCGTGCTCGTCGAGGACTCGGTCGGGCACGCGGTGTCGCGCGCGGCGGAAATGAAGATCGTTTCGCACTTTCTCGCGCATCACGCCTGCGTGCTCGCACTGCTTCGCGCGCGCGGCGCGCGTCTCGTGGGCATGCTCGCCGGCGTCGGGCACAGCGCCGCGTTCTTCGTGCACGCGCTGCAGGCGCCGCTGTTGTATGCGCTGGCATCGTCGCGCGTCGTCGCGATGGAACCGTCCGCAATCGCACGCGTGACCGGCATCGCAGCCGCCGACCTGATCGAGAACGATCCGCTGCTCGGCCAGCCGGTGCGCCATCTCGCCGCGCTCGGCGGCGCGACGGTCGTGCAGGGCGCGACGCTCGAAACGCTCGGTATTTAGAACCGAAGTGGGGTCAGAGACGACTTTTCGCAGCGCGAAAACTCGTCTCTGACCCTAATCGCGGTCGTCGATTTCGCCCGACGTCGCGCGCGCGAGCCGGTCGCCGATCGCCGCCCAGTCGCGTTCCTGCGGCACCCGCTCGATCAGGATCGCGTCGGCATCCGCGCCATCGAGCGCGCGCAGATTCGCGTAGAGCATTCGCGCATAGATCGTCGCGTCATTCGGCGCGCTGATCCAGACGCCGTCGAACGCATCGGGCCGTCGCGCGCTGACGGCGAGCACGGCGATGCGCTCGTCGCGTTCCTCGAGCTGTGCGAGCTCGGCGAGCAGCGCATCGGGTTTGACGAGCGATGCGGGCGTTCGCGGCGCGTAATGCGACGTGAGCGTGCCCGATGCGCGCGGCGCGGTTGCATCGCGCGACAGCGGCATCCGGCCGAGCACGCCGGCGATCGCGTCGAGCGGAATGCCTCCCGGACGCAGCAGCATCGGCGTGCCGGTCATGAACGCGACGATCGTGCTCTCGATGCCGACGTCGCAGGCGCCGCCGTCGAGAATCAGGTCGACCGCATCGCCGAGATCGTCGGCGACATGACGCGCCGTCGTCGGCGAGACGTGTCCGAAGCGATTCGCCGACGGCGCCGCGATGCCGCCGCGGAAGGCAGCGAGCAGTGCGCGCGCGACCGGATGTGCCGGCACGCGCAAGCCGACGCTCGACTGCCCGCCGGTGATTGCATCGAGCACATCGGCGGCGCGCGGCACGATCAGCGTCAGCGGTCCGGGCCAGAACGCCTGCGCGAGTGCGCGCGCGTCATCGGGCATGTCGGCGATCCAGCCTTCGGCCGCCGCGAGATCCTCGACGTGCACGATCACCGGGTGATCCTCGGGCCTGCCCTTGGCGACGAAAATGCGCCGCACCGCGTCGGCGTTGCGCGCATCGGCGCCGAGTCCGTAGACCGTTTCGGTGGGGAACGCGACGAGGCCCCCGTCGCGCAGCAACTGCGCGGCGCGCGCGATCGAATCGGCATCGGCACGCACGACGCTCATCCGATCCTCGTGCGCTCGCGGTCGCAACGAGTGCGTCTGCTAAAATGCAATGCCGAAAAATCAACCAAGCGGAGCGGCAATGAACGAATTCCTGTTCACGTCGGAGTCGGTGTCGGAAGGTCATCCGGACAAGATCGCGGACCAGATTTCCGACGGAGTGCTCGATGCGATTCTAGAGCAAGACCCGACGGGACGCGTCGCAGCCGAGACGCTCGTTTCGACCGGCCTCGTCGTGATGGCGGGCGA